>CAJOKT010000012.1 GCA_905235115.1 uncultured Peptostreptococcaceae bacterium | reverse complement strand
TTTCCCAGGAGGATACACCTCTATTCTAGCACTTACTCCTTTGCAGGACTAACTTCTGTTTTAAATGCTCCTAGCAGAAATTAAAATTTCAATCTAACATAATTTTTTAAATTCCCCATTTCGTGTAATTTGATATGGATTTGTTATTGCCTTGCTGGCTATGGCTTATGGCATAGATAAGATTCCCCCAGAAAGCTCAAGGATGTCAATACAATGAGAATCAAGTCAGAGAGATGCCAATCAGAAGCTGGGGTTCAATCAGGTAATAGATGAAAAAGCTTTTGCCAAACATATTTTGCTCCCCCGAATAAGGGCGTTCATTTTACATCTTTGGAGGTTTGTCCAGATGAAAAGTATGCCTGGTGGAGCCTCTCTTGATACATACTCTACACCTTTTGAAGTAACCCTTTACTAATGCACGCATCCGATGGATGTCTGGCTACAGAACAAAACGTATTGTCAAAAAACCCGCTCCAGAGTAAGAGCGGGCATCGTGTAATCGATTCAGTTATCAGTCATCCGTATAGTTATCGAAGTAACCCTGGATGTAGACGAAGGGCGTGCCCTTGTCGCCTGAACCGGAAGTCAGGTCGCAGAGCGAACCCAGAAGGTCTGTGAGCTGACGGGGAGTGGTTCCCTCGGTGGCCATGGTGCCCTTGAGGTCAGCATCCTTATCCTTGATGGCCTGGATCATGGCTTCCTTGAGTTCGTCGCCCCTCAGGTCTCCGAACTGGTTGTCGGCCAGATACTTGAGTTTCAGCTCGTTGGGAGTTCCGATGAGACCGTCGGTGTATCCCGGTGATACCACGGGGTCAGCCAGCTCCCAGATCTTGCCGACGGGATCCTTGAAGGCGCCGTCGCCGTAGACCATGACTTCGATGGTCCTGCCGGTGAGAGCCTTGATGTCGGCCCGAACGCCGTCCACGAATTCCTTGCAGTTCACGGGGAAAAGCTTGATGGTATCCTCGGTGGCTTTGTTGGAACCCAGGATGCCGTAGTCCGGATTGCAGCCGGATCCGTCAACGGGAGCGGTCATCAGATCGTCCATGCCAAGCACTGTGGCTTCGGGGTTGGCGGTCTTGATGAGCCTCTTGGTCCTCTTCCTTGTGTGGATGTCGGCACAGAGCACTTTATCCGTATAGTTCAGGATCACAGCGGGGTGGTTGGCGAAGATGATCTCTGCCTCCGCGCCTTCCTCCTCGATGAGGCCCTTGTAGTAATTAACGTAATCAACATCGGTGAAGGTGTGTTTTGATTTACCGAACATCCCCTCGAACTCTTCCTGAGTCAGGACGTCCTTGTAGGGATCGATCCCCTTCTCATCCAGCTTGTCGATATCCAGCAGGTGATTGCCTACCTCGTCGCTGGGGTAGCTGAGCATCAATACGACCTTCTTGCAGCCCTTGGCTATTCCGCGAAGACAGATGGCGAATCTGTTTCTGGAAAGAATAGGGAATACTACGCCTACGGTCTCTCCGCCCAGTTTGTTTCTTACGTCCTGAGCCAGCTGAGCTGTGGTGACATAGTTTTTTTCGGAACGGGCCAGGATGGATTCAGTGATAGCCAGCACATCCTTGCGGCCGATCTCGATATCTCCGGCGTTCACACATTCCATGAGAGTGTCGACCACGATCTTCCTAAGGTCGTCGCCCTCCTTGACGATGGGTGCGCGGAGTCCTCTTGATACAGTTCCAATTCTTCTCTGCATTGTTGTTCTCCTTTTGTTTCGGTAAATTGGCAGGTGCCAGAGCTTAGATGTTTTGCGCTGAAACACGCAAAAACACTCAATTATTATATCATAGCTTCCCAAAATGTGATACAATTAATTCCCGGAAACCGCAAAAAACTTGAGAGAGGTGAAGAAATGGCATTTGGCTTTTTTAAGAAAAAAGAGGAATTCGCGGATAAGCTTTTTTACAACGCTTACGTATATACCATGAACGAGGAAATCGACTGGCCGGATGACGCTCCGGAGGAAGAGGAGGGGCAGCTGCACTGGATAAATGCGGTGGCGGTGAAGGACGGCCGGATCATGGCTGTGGGGGATATCAGCGAAATGGAATCGCTCATTGCCGATGATACAGAGAAGATCGACCTTGGAGGCAGGTTCCTCACTCCAGGATTCATAGATATTCATCACAGCCCGGTGTTAAGGATGGCTGAAAATCTTAGGGGCCCCATGGACGGAGACGATGTCAGGGATGAAGAGGACCGGGAAGAACCGGTCATGGAGATCGAGAGGGAGAAGTTCGATCCCATCTTCGGCACCACCCGGGTGGAAACGGAAGTACTTGAGGAGGACGAAGAAGAGGAGCCTGAGGAAGAACCGGAAGGGGAACTTGAGGCTGGGGATCCGGAGGGTGAGCCCGCATATCTGAGGCCCACCGATGAATTCATGCAGGCCTTCAAAGAAGAGCTGGAAGCACTGGGTGATCACGGCATAACCACCGCGGTCAACATCAGGACGCCTAATGAGCTGGAACTGGAATTCGAGGACAGACTGATAGAGATGTATTCTGAGGGGAGACCCTGCCCCAGGTTTTTCGGATCGCTCTTCGTCAGCCTGCCGGTGTTCCCGGAGGCAGTGAAATCGGTGCTCCTTCAGAGACGCACCAAATGCACCGAGATGGATGGGGTGGTCCGGAACGAAGTTTTGTACCTTCTGGTGGACAGGCAGGCGTCCAGGCATTTGGACAAGCGGAGCCTGACCGCCATAATGCAGGAAGCAGCCGACAGGGGATTCATATTCTACATAGAGGCAGTAGGAAGAGAAGATCTTAAGGCTGCCTACGAAGCGGCGGATGACCTGCGGAACAGAGGCTGCAAGAACACCGTTATAATCGCATCTGACACGGAACTTGGGGAGGGAGACAGATCCGAACTGAGCTTCGACCAGTCGGTCTTCAGAACATGGCGCTCCACGGTCACCGGCAGAAGCTTCTTCGAAGGCGAGATCAACGACATCGGTGAGGCCATGGACTATATGACTGTCGTGTCTGCGGGGCTGATAGGCATGGAGGAGGAACTGGGCACCATCGAGAAGGGCAAGAAGGCGGACTTCGCCATATTCGATGAGGACCCCTACACCCTCACTCCCGCTGAGCTGTCCAAAGCCTACTGCGACATGACTGTGGTAGACGGCGAGATCGTCCACGATGTGGATCAGGAAAATGATGACTTCATGATGGACATGATAATGTATTCGAGATAGACGATATACCTCAAAAACAAATACCCGCTGGTGCTCCCGGCGGGTATTTGCATGAAAAGAACTATTCTGATTATGTTGCTATGTACACACGCGGAACGATAATTGGAGGAACGTCCCGCGTGATCTTTCTGAAGAAATGCCGGCAGGGTTAACGCTCATACGGGGGCTGGTCTGCAGACTCAGAAGGGTTGGCTGAGTCCAAGGAAAGGTGTTACGATAGATGAGTCACCCATGTGTGAGCGCCGAAGGTTTAGCACGTCCGAGCCTGCCGGAAAAAGCGAGGTCATGTAGTGTCCTACATAACATGGTCATTATAGACCCTGAGAGATATCCCGTCAACAAAAAGTTTTGGTGTATAGAACAATTTTATATGGCTCAAAATTATAACTGTTACCCAAAGACGCAAAACATAAACCCCGGAACATATGCAATGGTACAAAAAATAAAAGAGGGCGTCTCTCAAGGTCTGACTGATGACCTTTTGAGACACCCCCGTTGTCCGTACTTTACCCGATCATGATCAAATCCTACAGCATCATTGCCAGAGCGGTATCGTAGGAAATGAGTGCTTCTCCGCCCATGATGATGAACTTCTTGATGCCTGCCTGTTTCACATAGGACGCGGCATCTGAATAGAAATTATCAGTTACCAGGAGAAGCGGACTTCCTGTGGCGTAGGCCACCGGACCCCCTGCCAGCCCGTCGGGATAGTTCATGGCATAGGCAAGCACTGCGGTCTCAACGGTATCCGGCATGAACTTCTCTGCAATGGCTGCGGATGTGGCAAAGCGGTCGGAACCGGCCACACGTTCAGCCTCTCTTGTGGCAAATACGTTGACCAGGTCGAACACCTCATCGGAAACAGCTCCCGTTCCGCCCAGGGTGTAGAAGCTGCCACTGAGGACCCCGTCCACTTCGTTCATCTGATCCTTTGTGAGGGTCTTGCCCACCAGAAGGATGGGCTTACCCAGGGCAGATGCGGAAAGGCTGTCTGCATAGCCTGTACCTGAGCAGATCAAAAGGTCCTGGCCCTCAACACCTGCCTCCTTGAGGATCTCGATGTTGGTCTTATATCTGTCGGAGCCCGCCAGCCTCTCGATGTTGGTGATCCCCTGCTTCTGAAGTTCAGTTTCCATGACCTCAGGGACGGCGCCTGTTCCGCCAAGGATGTACACTGTTCCACCGGCCTTTAGATTGTTTTTTGCGTACTCTGCAACTGCGGGCGCGAAGCCTGCGTTGGTAAGGAGCACAGGAGCATCCTTCTTAACTGCCAGATATGCTCCGGCCAGAGCATCCGGGAAGTCGGTACCGCTGGCGATCACGATGTTGGAGAAAGCGTCTCCGCCCAGTTCAGCCTTAAGCCTGTCCGCTGCCTCGATGGCGGTGAGGAAACGGTCCTTGCCGGCTATGCGGTCGATGGAATCAGAGGATATGATCTCGGTAGCCTTATCTACGAGCAGTTGATGATGTGATGTTAAAAAAAACTGATAATAATCAATCCGTCCGAATTCAGGATCAACGAAGGAACGTTCACTCCTTTCTCCGTTGAAATAAACATCATTAAGGAAGGGGCAAGAAGAGATATCCAGCTGAGGGATATTGTTGCCGCAGCAGTCCAAATAAGTCAACTCCGGGTTGTGACTGACATCCAATTCTGTTAAATAATTACATTCGCAAACCAGTATTTTCAGTGCCGGATTATGACTCAGATCCAAAGATATCAAAGTATTATAATAGCATATAAGCTCCTCCAAAGCATAATTGTTGCTCACATCCAGTTCGGTCAGCGGGTTACCGAGAGTTTGAAGGACTTTCAAAGAGGTACAGCTGCTGACATCCAGATCTGACAGATCGTTATACCAGCAGCACAGTCTTTCCAATGCTTCGCAGCCGTTCACATTCAGTTCGGTCAGGAGGCTATATGGGCAATCAAGTTCTGTCAGTGCGTGGTTGTGGCTGACGTCCAGTGTAGTAAGCAGGTTCTCGCCGCAACATAAAAATGTCAGTGCTGTGCACATGCTTACATCCAATTCCTCCAGTTGGTTATAGTCACACCATATCCACTCCAGGGAGGTGTTGTTTGTCAAGTCAAGCTCTGTCAGATTGTTGCTTTCGCAGCTAAAACTAGTAAGCCTAGGATTGTGGCTTATATCCAATTCGTTCAGCTGATTTATCTGGCATTGGAGATCCTCCAGATCGACATTCTCGGACACGTCCAGTTCTGTCAACTGATTGAAAGCACATCCCAGATACGTCAGCGCGGTATTACGTGACACATCCAGTTCTGTCAACTGGTTGTTAGAGCAACTCAGATATGTCAGCGCGGTATTACGTGACACATCCAGTTCTGTCAAAATGTTAAAACGACAAATAAATTTTTCTAATGATGTAAAAAATTCAACGCCCTTAACGGATGTGATACCGAGGGAACTTACATCGATCTCGGTCACCGCTGCGATCTCAGCTTCATTTAGGAAGCCGTCCCCGTCCAGGTCGAAGTAGATGCGCACATAGTCACGGAACAACCCATCGGGGAAGTTCGTCTCATCTATGGCCACACCGTCATCTGCATAGGCTGTGACGGCAGTGACGGGGATCATCATCAAGACCATCAGGATGGAAAGCATAATGGAGAGCCATTTTTTATAAGCCGTTGGTTTCATGGGGTTCCTCCTTTTTTCGCACGATCGAGCCGGATATTTTGCGGTGCTGCGCCGCCCGGCTGTGCTAAATGACAACACCGTGTATCATTAAAGGTTTTATGTATTAATTATACGTTCTCGGAGCGCATAAGGCAATAATAGGTTTTCCCGCCCCGCAAGGCAAACGGCATACCACTCCCCGTGGCACCGATGCAAAAAACTAAAGGGCGGGCTCTTGCGAGTCCGCCCCTAAGCATTTCATTTGAGGCAATTCCTGAACTTATTCGCTCAGGTACCGGTCGATGGAGGCGGCGGCAACTTTGCCTGCGCCCATGGCCTTGATCACCGTTGCAGCGCCTGTTACGGCATCGCCGCCGGCGTAGATACCTTCACGGTTGGTGGCTGCGCCGTCATCCGTTCCGATACCGCCCTTGGTGTTGGCGTCAAGGTTCTCAGTGGTGTCGAGGATCAGGGTGTTCAGCTTGGTTCCGATGGACATGATGACCATGTCTACGGGGATCTCAAAGTTGGAGCCCTTCTTCTCAACGGGTCTTCTTCTTCCGGAAGCATCGGGTTCTCCCAGCTCCATCTCAACGCATTCGATGGATCTTACGTTTCCGTTTTCATCTCCGTGGATCTCAACAGGATTGTTGAGGAGCTTGAAGATGATGCCCTCTTCCATGGCGTGGTGAACTTCCTCAGCTCTTGCGGGAAGCTCTGTCATGGAACGACGGTAGATGATGTAGACTTCGCTGGCGCCCATACGCTTAGCGCATCTTGCAGCGTCCATGGCAACGTTTCCGCCGCCGACTACTGCGATCCTGTCGCCGTGCATGATGGGTGTGTCGTATTCCGGCCTGTAAGCCTTCATCAGGTTGATCCTGGTGAGGTACTCGTTGGCAGAGCATACGCCGATGAGGTTCTCACCGGGGATGTTCATGAAGGACGGAAGGCCTGCGCCTGTTCCGATGAAGACGGATTCATAGCCGCCCTCTTTCATGAGCTCGTCAACTGTGAAGGAACGTCCTACGACTGCGTCAGTTACGAACTTGACGCCCTTTTCCTCCAGCTTGGAAACTTCCATGGCCACGATCTCCTTGGGGAGACGGAACTGAGGAATTCCATATACCAGTACGCCGCCGGTCTTGTGAAGTGCTTCATAGACTGTCACGTCGTAGCCCTTGTTGATCAGATCGCCTGCACATGCAAGGCCCGCCGGGCCGGAACCGATGATGGCGACCTTGTGACCGTTGGACTCTGCCTTGGGTACTTCTACGTCGCCGAAGTTTGCAGCGTGCCAGTCTGCCACGAATCTTTCAAGTCTTCCGATGGCAACAGACTCGCCCTTGACTTCGTGGACGCACTTGCCCTGGCACTGTGTCTCCTGGGGGCAGACTCTTCCGCAGATGGCGGGAAGGGAGCTGTCCTGGGAGATGACGTCGTAAGCGCCTTCGAAGTCGCCCTCGGCAACGCGTGCGATGAAGTCAGGGATCTTGATGTTTACGGGGCATCCTAAGACGCAGGGTTTTTTGCGGCATCTCAGGCAGCGCATAGCCTCGTTGATGGCCTGCTGCTCAGAGTAGCCTGTACAGACTTCCAGGAAGTTCTTGTTTCTTACGTCAGGAGCCTGCTCCGGCATCGGGTTCTGTGAATGTACTAAATTAATCATTGTAACGAACACCTCCTGTCAATCTGCAGATATGCTGACGGTCTTCAGCTTCCTGATCTCTATAGTAGGCTGAACGTCTGATGAGGTCGTCCCAGTCCACAAGTTCGCCGTCGAACTCGGGTCCGTCGACACACACGAACTTGTCCTCGCCGCCGATCTTGCATCTGCAGCCGCCGCACATTCCGGTGCCGTCGATCATGTAAGCCGTAAGGGAGGCAACGGACTTGATGCCGTGCTTCTTCGCGATCTCACAGGTGAACTTCATCATGATGGGAGGACCTACTGCAACGACTTCGTCGAAGACGTAGCCCTTTGCGATGAGGTCTTCCAGCTTCTGGGTGGTGAACATCTTCTCGCCGTAGGAACCGTCGTCGGTAACTACGAATACGTGGTCAGCGCCCAGGTTTTCTTTTAATTCGTCTTCAAGAATGACGAGATCCTTGTTCTTGAAGCCTTCGATCATGTAGGTGTCGACACCGGCTGCCTTCATTCCGCAGGCAAGGGGATAAGCCAGAGCATTTCCCGTGCCTCCGCCGATGACGCAGACGCTCTTCAGGCCTTCCATGTGGGTCGGCTTGCCCAGAGGGCCTACGATATCAGCAAAACAGTCGCCCACTTCCAGCTGATCCATGAGCATGGTGGTCCTTCCAACCGCTGCGTAGATCAGGTCGATGGTCCCGTCTTCCGAATTGTGTCCGGCCATGGTGAGGGGGATCCTCTCGCCGTACTCATCCGTTCTCAGGATGATGAACTGACCGGGTTTGGCATGTTTTGCAACAAGGGGAGCATAGATCCTCAGCCAAACCATATTGTCATTGAGTCTTCTTTTCCAAGTGACTTCAAATCTCTTGTAATCTGCCATCAGTTTATCCTCCTTCCTTATTTCTCAAAACTGTCTTCTCTGTGCTTCAGTTCGTCGTATCTGCCGAGGGCCATCTTTTCGCCCTTGGTGAAGAGCTCTTCTGCTCTCTCTGGGAACTTGAGCATCAGTGAGTTGTAACGTACTTCGCCCATGATGAAGTCTCTGTAGGAGTCTGTAGGCTTGTGGGAATCAACTGTCAGCGGATTCTCTCCGGCTTCGGACTTCCTCGGGTCGAACCTGAGCAGGTTCCAGTATCCGGATCTTACAGCCTTCCTCATCTCCTGCATGGAGCGGTTCATACCGGCCTTGACGCCGTGGTTGATGCACGGTGCGTAAGCGATGATCAGGGAAGGTCCGTCGTAAGCTTCAGCTTCCTTCAGGGCTCTTACAGTCTGCTCCGGATTCGCGCCCATTGCGATCTGCGCGACATATACATATCCGTAAGCCATGGCGATCTGAGCGAGGTCTTTCTTCTTCACGGACTTACCTGCTGCTGCGAACTTGGCAACAGCTCCGATAGGGGTAGCCTTGGAGGACTGTCCGCCTGTGTTGGAGTAGACCTCTGTGTCGTAGACCATTACGTTTACGTTCTCGCCGGAAGCAAGTACGTGGTCAACTCCGCCGTAGCCGATGTCGTATGCCCAGCCGTCTCCTCCGAAGATCCAGATGGAGGGCTTGGTCAGCATGTCTTTGTTCTCGACTACATATCTGGCATCCGCGGAATCCAGAACTTCGCAGGCTTCAACGAGAGCGTCGCCGGTCTTTCTGGCACCGTCAACGTCATCCATCATTGCAAGCCATGCCTTTGCCTGGTACATTCCTGTCTCTTCGGCAAGACGTGTGACGACGGACTTCATCTCGTTTCTTCTGGTCTTCATGGCTGTCGCCATACCGAAGCCGTACTCTGCGTTGTCCTCGAAGAGGGAGTTGGACCATGCGGGTCCTTTGCCTTCTCTGTTCACAGTGTAAGGTGTGGACGGAGTGGAAGCTCCCCAGATGGAGGTGCATCCTGTAGCGTTGGCTATGAACATTCTGTCGCCGAAGAGCTGAGTGATCAGCTTAGCATACGGAGATTCTCCGCATCCCGGGCAGGCACCTGAGAATTCCATGAGAGGAGTCTTGAACTGTGAGCCCTTGACGGTATCCACAGCGAACGGTGTCTCCTTGTCGGCGATGTTCTTGTAAAGGTGATCGAATTTCTTCTGCTGCTTGTGCATGAATTCGTCTTCCGCGGGGACCATCTCGATGGCTTTCTTCCTGGCGGGGCAGACTTCTGCGCAGGATCCGCATCCCGTGCAGTCCATAAGTGACCAGCCGAGGGTGAACCTCATGTTCTTCATGCCCTTCATCTGGGACACGCCCCTGCAGTCCGGTCCGCAGCCCATCTCGTTCTTAAGGCCTTCAGCTTCCTCATCGGTGAGCACGAAGGGTCTCACGACTCCGTGGGGGCATACGATGGAGCACCAGTTGCACTGCATGCAGTTTGAGGGATTCCACATGGGAAGATCCGCTGCGATCCCTCTCTTCTCGAAGGCTGCTGTGCCGTTGGGCATCATGCCGTCCGCAGTGGATAAGAACTGGGATACGGGAACCTTGTCAGCGGTGAGGTTGGCTTCCGGAACCAGGATGTTGTTGAGGAATTCGGTGTGGAATTCATCTCTTCCGACAAGCTTCGGTGCGGGAGCGTCATTGGGAAGATCCTTCCAGCTCTCGGGAACTTCTACCTTGTGGATGTTGTTCAGTCCTGCGTCGACAGCCTTGCAGTTCATGTCGACGATGTCCTGACCCTTCCTGCCGTAGGTCTTCTTGATGGCGGCTTTCATGTATTCCTCAGCCTTGTCGATGGGAATGATGTCAGCCAGCTTGAAGAAGGCAGCCTGAAGAATGGAGTTGGTCCTTCTGGCACCCAGACCGATCTCTTTTGCGAGAGTCACGGCGTCGCAGGTGTAGAACTGAACGTCGTTCCGGGCGATGTATCTCTTGACCTTGTTGGGAAGGTGCTCTTCAAGCTCTTCATCGTTCCATACGCAGTTGAGAAGGAAGAATCCGCCGGGTTTGACGTCCTCGACCATCTCGTATTTGTAGAGATAAGCTGAGTTGTGGCAGGCTACGAAGTCAGCCTGCTTGACATAGTATGTGGATCTGATGGGCTGGTCGCCGAATCTCAGGTGGGAGATGGTAACGCCGCCGGACTTCTTGGAGTCATACTGGAAGTAGGCCTGAGCCTTCATGTCGGTATGGTCGCCGATGATCTTGACGGAGTTCTTGTTGGCGCCGACAGTACCGTCAGCTCCGAGACCCCAGAACTTGCAGGCGTGTGTTCCCTTGGGAGCAACGTCCGGGTTGCAGGATCCGTGGATCGAAAGATTGGTGACGTCGTCGTAGATGGAGATGGTGAATTCCTTCTTCGGTTCGTCTGCCCAGAGGTTCTCGTAGCAGGCGAGAACGTCGCCGGGCTGTACGTCCTTGGAACCGAGCCCGTATCTTCCGCCGCATACCAGAGCCTGATCAAAATCTGTGCCCTTGAGTGCGGTGACGATGTCGATATAAAGCGGTTCGCCAAGTGATCCGGGTTCCTTTGTCCTGTCGAGAACGGCGATCTTCTTCACTGTCTTCGGAAGGACGTTCAGGAGATACTGGGTGGACCAGGGTCTGTAAAGGTGGACCTCTACGATACCGACCTTCTTGCCCTGAGCCATGAGCCAGTCAACGACTTCCTCCGCGCACTCGCAGATGGAGCCCATTGCCACCAGAACTTCGGTAGCCTCGGGATCACCGTAGTAGTTGAAGGGCTTGTAGTCAGTTCCGATCCTCTTGTTGACTTCCTCCATGTAGGAGTTGACGATGTCTGGAGTCGCAAGATAGGCAGGATTGCAGGCTTCTCTGTGCTGGAAGAATGTCTCCGGCTGCTCAGCGGAACCTGTCGTATGAGGATGGTTGGGGTTGAGAGCGTGGTCTTTGAACTTCCTTACCTCGTTCCAGTCAACCATTTCTTTTAATTCATCGTAGTCCCAGACTTCGATCTTTTGCTGTTCATGGGACGTTCTGAATCCGTCAAAGAAGTGAAGGAAGGGAACGTGAGCCTTGATGGCGCTTAAGTGTGCTACCGCAGCCAGGTCCATCGCCTGCTGTACGGAGTTGGAAGCCAGCATCGCAAAACCTGTCTGGCGGCAGGCCATGACGTCGGAGTGGTCTCCGAAAATGTTAAGAGCGTGGGTGGATACCGCACGTGCAGCTACATGGAAAACAGCGGGAACAAGTTCACCGGCCATCTTGTACATGTTGGGGATCATGAGAAGGAGTCCCTGGGATGCGGTGAAGGTGGAGGTGAGGGCGCCTGCGGAGATAGCTCCGTGGACAGCTCCCGCTGCTCCTGCTTCGGACTGCATCTCGACGATCTTTACCTTCTCGCCGAACATGTTGACACGGTCGTTGGCTGCCCACTCGTCCATGTTTTCAGCCATGGGTGAGGAAGGTGTGATCGGGTAGATCGCAGCGACCTCGGAGAAGGCGTATGCTACATGAGCGGCGGCGGCGTTGCCGTCCATTGTCTGTAATCTTCTCATGTTTAATCCTCCTCTCTGATTCCCAGAGCTTCGCGCTGTGCGAAGATGTATTCGGGAACGATCTGTTCCTTGATTACATTTCTCGGGCATACATATTGGCAAACGTGGCAGTCTTCACAGATCTCGGGATCGATGATGGTGTGGGTGCCGTCCTCATAGATGGCCAGGTTCGGGCAGTTGACTTTGCAGTCTTCGCAGAACAGGCATCCTGTGCCGCAGACCTTGGCCTTGGTGGCCGGATCATCCTCGGATGAGCAGGCGACCAGCTTGAGTCCCTTGTAGGGCACGATGGTGATGAGGTGCTGGGGACATGCGAATGTGCAGTCCTTGCAGCCTACGCACTTGTCGGGATCGACCTTGGCTATGCCGTTCTCAACGTGGATGGCGTCATAGCGGCAGACCTCGGTGCACTTGCCGCATCCGAAGCATCCGGTGCGGCAGAGGCAGAGAGCCTTGAGATCAAGTCTGGCAGCTTCGTCGCAGGTGGCGACTCCCATCTGTTGGAGCTGGTAGTTGGTCCTTCCGTCGCCGGAGCATCTTACGAATGCTACGTTGGACTTCAGAACTGTCAGGTCGTGAAGAGTGTCCACGATGATCTTCTTCTTGCACTTGACTGTGCAGGCCATGCATCCTACGCACTTGTCGTAGTCGATGACCGCATGGTTGTTAACGATGTGTACAGCGTTTTCGGGACAGGCCTGTTCACAGGCTCCGCATGAAATGCAGCCGTATCCGCATGTGGCTCTCACCACCTGCTCGTCCTCCTCCACGGAAGAGCAGGGAATGAAGTTTGTCGCGTCAGCAGGGATCATCTTGATCAGATGCTGGGGGCAGACTCCCTCTTTGGCGCAGTCACCGCAGCCGTTGCATTTCTCGGGGTCAATGACGATCTTACCGTCCACAAGCTTCATGGCCCCTTCCTTACAGGACTCGATGCAGGAGCCTACGCCTACGCAGCCGCTCTTGCACTCGCCCCTCAGGAAACCGGACTCACAAGCCTCCTTGCAGGATGCACACCCGGTAAAGCGTGCCTTGCCTGCAGCGCTGCCGGCACACGCGACGAAAGCGATGAGCTTTTCTTCCGCTGCCGGAGCCATTTCGGTTTTCATAACAATTGCCTCCTTGAAATAGTTATTGGTTGAACCCGCGTGAGCGGATCTTACTTACATTTTACCGTTTTTTGGGCACGGTAAATTCGCACCGCAATGATGCACTCTAATATTACTCCCTGATGTATACAAAAGTCAATAAAATGGGCACCGTGTATCATCAAAAAAACACGATGCCCAATGGGGTTTTGATGGGTCGCAAAACACCTTATTCCAGCTATCCTTCGGAGGCTCCTCCAGGGATGTCAGAAGGGACATTTCCGGCGCTGTCCGGCGAGACTTTTTTGCCCCGGACGGGGTTGCCCTTCTGCTGGGAAGCCCGCTTCTCCAGCATCCTGTCCAGGAGCTGTTCGTAGACTGGTCTTCCTCCAAGTGCCTCCGCCACGATGTAGCTCACGAGGGCCACCAGGGACAGGGGCAAAAGATTGCTGAGAGCCCCGGTCATCTCCGAGATCAGGATGATACCCGTGAGAGGCGCCCGCACTATGGCGCTGAACATGCCTGCCATGCCGATGATCACGTAGAAGCCGATGTTGGCCTCATCCACCGCGGAGGAGGGGGAGATCAGGAAGGTGAAAAGCCCGCCCGTCAGGCCTCCCAGGACCAGCAGCGGCAGGAAAATGCCGCCGGGAGCCCCGGTGGAAAAGCTGAAGATGCAGTATATGAATTTGACCGCGAGGAGCAGCGCCAGAAGCTGCAGGCCGAACCTGCCCCGGGCCGCACCCTCGATGAGCCCGTGGCCGGAGCCGAGACCCAGGGGGAACACGCAGGCCACCAGGATCACCGCTGCCACCGCGAGGATCGCCTTGATCCAGGCAGGCCTGATCCTGTCCATGAGGTCCTGCATGAAGGCGATGGACCGGTTATACAGTACTCCGATCACACCGATCACTATGCCCAGGAGGATGATGGTCCAGTAATCCACAAGTTTCGGCTTTGAGAAGGAGAGTATCTCGATCACGGGAGTGAGGCCGAACACGATGGAGGATATGAAATCCGCCACTATGGTGGCCGCCAGAGTGCTTAAGAGCACCTTGGAGTCGAAGACTCTGTAGATCTCCTCCAGCACGAACACCAGACCGGCGAGAGGCGCCCCGAAGGCGGCTGCCAGGCCTGCGCCGGCTCCCGCCGCGATCAGCATCCTCTCCTCGGATCTGTACCGCCCTCTGAGTCTGGAAAAGCCCTTGCCCGTCATGGCTCCCAGCTGGATGGAGGGACCTTCTCTTCCCAGGGCGAGGCCGGACCCGATGGCCATGAGTCCGCCCAGGAACTTCAGGAGCAGAACCCGCCACCATATGGGTTTGATCTTTCCTTCGAATTCACCTTCTACCTGGGGAATGCCCGAACCTGAGATCAGCGGCTCCCACTTGAGGAAGAGGGAGACCAGCACAGCGAAGAGCACCAGAAGGCCGATCCCCATGTATGCCGCCCAGGACGGTCTGTCCTCTCCGGAGACTATCCAGTCCCGCAGAACATCCATCTTCGACAGGCAATACCTGAAGGCAGAAACGATGACTCCCACCATGGCGCCCACTGCGGCACCCTCCAGGATGATCCGGTATTTTAAAGTGCCGAGAGCACTGAGCGCCCTCGGCATATAGTTAGCGTTTAGTTTTTTGAGTTTGTTCGATCTGTAACTCATGTATTTTGCTCCGAGACCCCGGCCGTACTATCTCACGTAGACCTTGGGAAGTCTCTGCCCGAAGGCGCAGGTGATCTCGTAGTTGATGGTGCCTGTGGCGTGGGCGATGTCGTCGGCGGAAACGGTGTTCACTCCGTCTGTGCCCATGACGATGACCTCGTCGCCCAGCTTGACGTCAGGAACGTCGGTGACGTCGATCATGCACTGGTCCATGCAGATGTTCCCTGCGATGGGGCAGACCACGCCGTTTACGATGACCTTGGCATTGGGCGAATAGGGACGGGGATAACCGTCGGCATATCCCAGACCGATGGTAGCGATCTTGGAGGGACGCTGGGAGATGAACTTCCTGCCGTAGCTTACGGAGAAGCCCTCGCCCACTTCCTTGAGATGGACGATGTTGGCCTTGACGGACATGACGGGCTTCAGGCTCAGCTGATTCCTGTCCACCTCATCGGAGGGATAAAGACCGTAGAGGATGATGCCTGCGCGGCAGGCGTCGTAGTGGACCTCGGGGATCTCCATGATGGATGCGGAGTTGGCAAGAGTCTTCATGGGGATGCGGATGCCCGCAGCGATCAGAGCGTCGCAGAGTCTGTCGAACTTCTCTTTCTGGCCGTAAGCGTAGGTCTTGTCCACGATATCCGCTACGGACATGTGGCTGAAGATGCCGACGACCTTGGTGTTGGGAAGCTCGTTTATCTTCCTGACGTCGGCGACCGTGGGCTCGATGTCTGTGGCCTGATAGCCGATGCGTCCCATGCCGGTGTCGCAGACCAGAAGGACCTTCACCACCTTGCCCTGGCGGCCGGCCTCGTCATCGAAGGCCTTGGCGTTCTGCGAATCGCAGCAGGCCACGGTGATGTCGTATTTGATGACGGTGTCCGCGTACATGGATGGGGTGAGCCCCAGCATGATGATGTCCTCCTTGAAACCGGCACCCCTTAAGACGATGGCTTCATGGAGGGTGGCGACAGCGAATTTTTTGCAGCCCTTCTTCTGAAGGACCTGGGCGAACTTCACGGAGCCGTGACCGTAGCCGTCGGCCTTGATGACGCCGATGAGTTCGGAGTCACCGATCTTCTCCTTGATGCGGTCGATATTGTACTCCAGATTGGTGAGGTTGATCTCTGCCCAAACCGGTCTTAAAGCTTCCTTAAACATGATCTGCCTCCTTAGCAAACGCATTATAATCTTAATCTATTGTATTACTCTGTGCGGTTTAATTCAAGATTTTCCGCAAAAAATCAGAGCCGGTCAGGTCCGGCTCTGAGCAACAGGTCCGTTATTTCATGGGCAGCGTCACCCTGAAGGTGACCTTGCCGTCACTGCAGTTGCAGCCGATGGTTCCGGAGTGGGCCTGGACGATGGCCTTTGCTATGGCCAGTCCCAGACCGTAGTGACCGGAGTCGTCTCCGGTCCTGGCCTCGTCGGTCCTGTAGAACCTTTCAAAAAGCTTGTCCCTTACGTCCTCGGGGATCTCCGGACCGGAGTTGGTGACTGCGAGGATCGCCTGATGTCTGTCCTCCGAAAGCCCGATCTCCACCGCGTCTTCGCCCTCGGAATGAGAGATGGCGTTGTCCAGCAGAATGGCCGTGAGCTGTCTTAACTGGGCGGGATCGCCCTGGACGCGGATGCCTTCGGGGATATCGCTGTTCAGGGTGAGACCCTGCTCGAAGGCTATGCTCTCGAATGGAAGAGTCTCTCCTGTCACCAAGGTGGACAGGTCCAGATCCTGGTGTTCCGTGGCGCTGCTCTCGGCGCGGGAGAGCTCCAGGAGATCTTTGACCAGATCGCTCATCCGCTCGTTTTCATATTTTATGTTGGAGAGCCACTGATTGTCCTCTCCCATTTCCCTGGACAAAAGCTCCAGATTGGTGCTCATGACGGAGATGGGTGTTTTGAGCTCGTGGCCCGCATCTGATATAAACTGCTTCTGCCGCCTGTCGTTCTCCTCCAGAGGACTGATGATCCTCTTGGAGAGGAAAAGCGCCAGGAAGAACACCAGCACTGCGGATATGCCGAAGGATATGAGGACGTACTTCAGAAGGGTGTCCATGTTGCCCTTGACCACCGCGTTGTCCATGAAGGCCACCAGGGTGTAGCCGCCCTTGTCGGTGACCTGGTAGATCAGGTCATCCGCCGTTCCCCGGGTCTTGCCCGACTTCAGGATCTCCGTTGCGAGGGAGCAGATGTCCTCTTCGGAATACACGCTCCCGTTTCCGTAACCCGTCAGTATGGGGCGTCCGCTGTGGTCGAAGGCGGTGTAGTAGAAGGATGATACCGCAAAAGCATGCATTCCCCTGTCCTCCTTGTAGAGGGGCGAAGGGGGACGCAGCCCGTCGTCTGTCCCCGGGTTTACTCCCGGGTCAGGCTCCTCAGGCCATTCAGGCTCGCCCGTGCCGTCTGGAAAGGCCGGCTCATCAAAACCGCCCGGTTCGCCTGGTTCGGCCGGCTCGCCCGTGCCGCCGGAAAATCCCGGTTCATCAAAACCGCCGGGTTCGGTGGGTTCCGCCGACTCGCCCGTGTCGCCGGGCTCACCGTTATCGCGGGAACCCGGGCCGTAGGGACCGCCGGGAAAGGCCGGCATCTCCGGCTGGCCATTGAAGCCGGATCCTGAGTCTTCCATGTACGCCTGACTCAGGTCGAAGTCTGAGGAATATTTTTCCAGCATCTCCCGGTTCTCCTTTGAGAGCTCACGGTAGCTGGAACCGTATATCATTCCTGCCATGATCAGAAGGAAAAGCAGGAGGGCCGCCATTATGGCGGCTATTATTTTGATCCTGGAACTTTTAAACATCTTGCCTCCCGGGGTCGTCATATCTCAACTCATAGCCTATGCCTCTCACAGCCTTGATCTGAGTCAGGGAGTGGATGAAAGCCAGTTTTTTGCGGGTGAAGGACATGTATACCTCCACGTTGTTGTATTCTGCTTCGTTATCGTAGCCCCAGATCTTCAGGGCCAGCTGTTCTCTGTTGAGGATGGAGCCCCGGTTTGCGATAAGGTACTCAAGGATGCGGTATTCTTTTTCGCCCAGGCGGACGGACTGTCCGCTGGAGGTGCAGGAAAGCACCGCGGACTGGGTGTTCAGAGAAATGTCGCCGAAGGTGAGCTCGTCATCCTTGGTGTCGTAGTTTCGCCTGAGCAGCGCCCTGATCCTGGCCAGCAGCTCTTTGGACATGAAGGGCTTGGTCAGATAGTCGTCTGCGCCTGCGTCCAGCCCCGTGACCTTGTCATCGACCTCGCCGCGGGCGGTGAGCATCAGGATGGGGGTCCTGATCCCCTGCTGTCTGGCGCTCCTGGCCACCTGGAACCCGCTGAGGCCGGGCATCATGACGTCCAGGACTGCACAGTCGTACACCTGGGTCTTCATGGCCTCCAGGGCGGATGTGCCGTCTTCGAAATGGTCCACGTCATATTTTTCCTGGCGGAGAAGCTCGATGAGAGCCTGCGCCATGCGTTTTTCGTCTTCTGCAAGAAGTATCTTCATTGTATGCCTCCCTTATACTCTCATTTTAGCAGGGGAGATTGAAGTAATATTGAAGGACCGGTGAAATTAGCAGATCATTTCCCGGCGGGCGGCAGTATCCGGGTATGCAAAGTCAAAGTTTTGCTTCGGGGGGCACAGATATGGAAACTGTAAGGGTGCCTCCCAGAGCTTTTGCAATACGCTCCAGTGTCGATACCGATGGGTTGGCGGCGCCTCTTTCGATCAGGCTGATATAAAAAAAGCGGTCCATCTGGACCGCCCAACCTGGTGACCCGTACAAGACTTGAACTTGTGACCTTCTGGTTGTCACCCAGACGCTCTCCCAGCTGAGCTAACGGATCTCAAATGTCCGGGACGTGACCCGGGCATGTATGAAATTTTCGAAATGGTGATCCGTCGCGGGCTCGAACCGCGGACCTTCTGGTTGTGACCCAGATGCTCTCCCAATTGAGCTAACGGATCCCGCCCAATTAGAATACCACAAGCATCAGGAATTGTAAAGAAGGGATTTTTTGCGGTTTAAGATCCGGAAATAGCATTGGACAGGATCAGATACAGCAGGTTGTTGTCGTAAAGGTCTTGAGCGAAGATGGATCCGTCGAACCAGCCCATGATCCTGGAGGCCGACCCCGGTGCCACCACGCTGGCCACCGGGAAAAGCAGGGCCAGGAACAGGAATACCATGAAAACTCCCATGATGATGCCCATGAGCAGTCCCAGGAACCAGTCCACGGAGCCTGCGAAGCCCTCTTTTTCTCTGGAAGTTCTGACCATTTTGGACAGGATCCCCACCACGATCCGGATCCCTGCGAATATTATGACAAAGGAAAGGACCATCCATGCGGCGTGATTGATGGTCCCCGCCGCGTTTTCGACTGCTGAGTCCGCCGCGCCGGTATCTCTGAAAAACCCCGGCAGGGTCTGATACATGTCGCTTCCCTGCCACTTGGAGACCAGAAGATCCATGATCCTGAGCCTTGAGGCCCTGCCCAGGGAGGTGCCCTCAATGAGGCTTCCCAGGGGCCCGGCTCCGAAATAAGCGATGACGACGGAAACCACACCCTTGAGAAAAGCCGCAAGGATGTGCATGAAACCTTTACGCATGCTTATGAACAGCGTCAGGGCAAAAATTGCAAGCAATATCAGATCAAGTATCAAATCAACCTCCTGCGCAAAACATCCGGCCCGGACCTTGTCTTTACAGCCTACAGGTCCGTTATGTCAAGGTCCGGTACGACTGTTATCCTGTAGTCAGGGAACATTCCGGAGATCTCCCGGTGTATCTCACTGATGCAGGATCCCCTGTCGTAGTCGAAGGAAAGGACCACGTCGAAGCGCATCTCCTTAAGCGTCTTATCCAGGTAGAACCCGTGCATCTGAAGGGCGTAATCGTGGGACATGACCTTCTCCAGAACTGCCTTGCTTATGGCCATGGTCTCCGGGTCTGTGGTGTTCTGGGAATAGATGCTGATGCCGGTGAGATATACTCCCGTCTCCTTAAAAACGTTCTTCACCAGCCTCCTGTCCATTTCGTCTATTTCCGCGGCATTCAGCGTATCCCTGACCTCCACGTGGGCGCTTCCGTAAAGCATCTCAGGGCCGTAGTTGTAGAGCACAAGGTCGAAGGCCCCCAGGACTTCCGGGTCTTCCATCATGACCTCTCTGATCCTCCTGGCCAGATCGCTGTCCTCGCGCTTGCCCAGTATGTCGGAGACGGTGTCCAGCACCATCTCGATACCGCTCTTGATGATGAATGCGGAGATCATCAAGCCCACATAGGCCTCCAGGCTGATGCCTGTGGCCAGGAAAAAGACGGCGGAAGCCAGCACTGACGCGGAGATCAGCGCGTCGAATGTGGCATCGGACCCTGAGGCTATGAGGGAACCGGAGTTCACCTCGATGCCCCTGGCCTTCACGTAGTGGCCCAGGACCAGCTTCACTATGACCGCTGCCGCGATTATTATCAGGGAGATGACAGAATATTCCGCCTCCTCCGGAGTTATGATCTTCTTGACGGACTCCACCAGGGAGGTAAGACCGGCGTAGAGAACTATTCCTGCCACTAAAAGGGCGGTGATATACTCGGTGCGGCCGTGTCCCAGGGGGTGTTTTTTGTCCGGAGCCTTGCCTGCCAGGCGGGTGCCGATGATTGTGATGAGGGAGCTCAGCATATCGGTCATGTTGTTTACCGCGTCCAGTATCACTGCGATGGAGTGGGACGCAAGTCCGATGACCATCTTGAATGCTGCCAGACCCAGATTGGCAAGGATGCCGATGATGCTGGTCCTTATGATTATTTTGCTGCGGGAAGCCGCCTGCTCCTGAGGAGAGACCCTGGCTTCTGCCCCGTTATCTCTGTTATAGCTGTCATCCATGATCTTTTGCTGTATATTTCTGCTGAGAAGTAGTATTCTCATATATTCTAACACGGCTGAAGGGATATTTGAACAGGAATTTTGGGAGAGGGGTCCGGGAATTGCATTGTACAGTCATGCATTTTGTATCCAAAATGCGGTTGAAAGCCTTGCGTTTCTGTGGTAAAATCTACATTGCGTCAAAAGGGGCAAAACATGGAAAAATCATTGGACCGACCCGTTCCCGACAATACCCTTGAATACATGAGAGAGGCCATTTCAGAGGCGAGAGCCGCCCTGGAGGAGGGGGAGATCCCCGTAGGGGCCGTCATCGTGCATGAGGGCAGGATAATCGGCCGGGGGCACAACACCACAGAACAGGACGGGGATCCCACGGCTCATGCCGAGATCAACGCCATAAGACAGGCCGGAAAATATCTCAGGGACAGCCTGAGCTGGAGAAGGCTGACGGGCTGCGAACTCTACGTAACCATGGAACCCTGTTCCATGTGTGCCGGAGCTCTGGTATGGGCCAGGGTGGAGAGTATAACAGCCGGTGTGCCGGATCCCAAGGCGGGAGGATGCGGATCGGTGCTGAACATCATTTCAGAGGAGCGCCTGAATCATCAGGTGGAGTACAGGGAACTGGAGGAATGTGCCGAAAAGGACGTCTGCAGGGACCTGCTCCGGGATTTTTTCAGAGAATTGAGAAAGAAGCCCAAGTGGCAGAACAGACATATAAAATCGGAGGACTACATTAAATGAAGAGAACCAGCCGCATATTATTGATCTTAGCGTTAGTTATAATGACAGTTACCTTAAGCGCGGGTATGGCCTTTGGGGACGGAAACGAAGGCGGTCTCAATCTTACGGACACTTATCCCAAGGATGGGGCCACGGGAGCAGCCATAGAGAACTTCGACGTCAAGTTGTATTTTGACGGCAAACTGACGAAGGAGGTTCTGGGCAACAAGAACAACGACTGCTTCACCCTGACAGATGCGGACGGAAATTCCCTGCCGCTGATAGTGCTCTACGACCCCAAGAACGAGGGAGTCATGATGATACTCTTCGATTACAACACCGAGAAGAAGGACTCCGAGGGAAAAGCGCTGAGGATCAAGGGCGACTCCGAGTACACCCTGAAGATATCCGGCGATCTTATGGCTGACAACGGCGATACTCTGGGGACCGATCAGACCATCACTTTCAAGACCATCAACCAGAGCAGGAACTCTCTCATCAGCATGGGCATGATGCTGATACTCTATGCGGGGATCATCTTCTTCTCCATGAGAAATGCCAGGAAGAAGACCGAAGATGAGAAGTCCGGTTCAGGCTATGAGCCGGTGAATCCCTATAAGGAAGCCAAGAGAACAGGCAAGTCCGTAGAGGAGATCCTTGAGAGGGAAAAGAAAAAGAAGGAAAAAGCCGCTCTGAAGGCTGCAAGAGAGGCAGCGGAAGAGGACGATGATGATATAGAGCCTTATCTTGAAGAGGGTCACTACAGGGTGAAATCTATCCGTACGGTGGCCTCCGGAGGAAGCACGTATATCACGGGAAGAAAGGCCGCTGCAGAGGAAAAGGCGGCGAGAGAGGCCCGCTACGCAAAGAATGCCCAGAAAGGCAAGAAAGGGAAGAAAAAATAAAGCTCAGATCTTTTGCGAAGATAAATCTATCCATGGATGTGCTGGGTGCAAGGCCTGACGGGTATCACGAGGTGGAGACCGTCATGCAGAGCATCAGCCTGTCGGATGTGACTGAGGTCACCTGGGAAGCCGTGCCCGGCATGGGAGAGGTCAGGGTGAACATCAGCTGCGACAGAGCCGGAGTCCCTCTGGATGAGAGGAACCTGGCGTGCAAGGCTGTCAGGCTCATGGAGAAGGTGTTCGGGAAGCGCCTCCCGGGAGATCATCCGGAAGGTCAGGTCACCATCGATATCAGGAAGTCCATCCCCGTGGCTGCAGGGCTTGCGGGAGGAAGCGGAAATGCAGCCTCCGTGGTCATCGCCCTGAACGAACTCTGGGACATGGGACTCAGCGCGGACGAACTTTGCGGGCTGTCCGCAGGGCTCGGGGCCGATGTGCCCTTTACCCTTCTCAGCCAGGCTGAGGGTGTCAGCTGCGCCTTGGGCCGGGGGATCGGTGATAAGCTGGCCCCTCTGGAGAACAGGCTGGACTTTAGTGTTTTGCTGGTAAATCCGGGGTTTGGAGTCTCCACTGCGGAGGTATACAGGGGGATAGACGCCGTTTCCGGGAAGGAAAGGACCCGGCCGGACACGGCGGAGCTGATCAGAGCACTTGAAGAGGGTGACCGTGACCTGGCTTTCAGGTCCATGGCAAACGGCCTGGAGGACTACACCCTGAAGGCCTGCCCGGAAGTGGCAGAGATCAAAAAAGACATGAAGGATACCGAGGGGATCCTGCTCGCCATGATGAGCGGAAGCGGCCCCACGGTCATCGGATTTTATGAAAGCAAAGAAGACGCAGAACGTGCCTCCTTAGGATTCAGGGAAGCCGGATACGGCGTCGTTCTGGCAGATAAAGCTTGAAGGAACGAATTAGATGATCAATTTCAATCTGCAAAATCACAAACCCCTCAGAGAGATCGTTTACGAGGAACTCAAGAGACAGATAATGGTGGGAGAGATCCTGCCTGGCACCAGAATGATGGAGGTGGAACTGGCCGATGAGATGGGCGTCAGCCGTACGCCGGTAAGGGAAGCCATCCGCAAAATGGAAAAGGAAGGGCTAGTCACCATCGAACCCAGGCGCGGAGCCTACGCTTCGGACATCTCCGTGCAGGAAATGGTGGATGTGCTGGAGGTCAGACAGGACCTGGAAGGCATGGCCGCAGCCCTGGCCGCGAAAAAGATCAGTGACGGCCAGAAGTCTGAGCTCAGGGAGCTTTCCGACCGTTACGGCAAAGCCGTCGAATCCGGCGACATAAAGGAGATCATCGATCTGGACGAGGAATTCCACAAGAATATCGTAGGCATCAGCGAGAACAAGACCCTGATCCAGATGGTCTCCAAACTGCAGGAGCTGGCCCTGAGGTTCAGGTACATGTACTATGAGGATTTTTCCAGATTCCAGAATCAGCCTGCTGAACACCACCTCATTACTGAGGCCATCATCAGCGGAGACGCCGATGCCGCAAGGCGCCTGGCTGAGGAGCATCTGTCCCACCTGAAGGAATTCGTGGAGACGGAAGCGGAAAACCTGACCAAGCACTGAATCTGAATATCGATATCAATATCAATATATGCAGCGTATGAGAGATGACTCGAAGGGGCAGATGGCTCAAAGGGGTCATCTTTTTTTGCGCTTGCGGCGGCAAAGTGATCCCAGAACGCGCAGTCCCTTGTATGGGATAATGGTTTGCTGCATGAAAGTTATCCTGGATCGCGTAGCCCGCTGTTCAGGATCATGAATCGTGCAGGATAAATTATCCTGGAACGTGCGATCCTCCATATAGGATAACTTTTTGCTGACAAAAGTTATCCTGTAGTGTACAGCCCGTCGTTTAGGATCACTAATGGGCTTAAAACTATGATCCTGGAACGCACAGCCCCTTGAACAGGATAAAAATATGCTCCTAAATGGTGATCCTGAAATAGTCAACCCATCATTTAGGATAAAAAATGCTGTGCGAAACAAAACATGATCGCGCAGCACCTGGCCCAGGCTGAACTCCTTCGCAAAAAACCGCACCCCTGGCTTTATATGAAGCTTCCGGCGCAAATGAAGACCCCGCGCTCAGCAGCGCGGGGTCCTAAGTATCAGATATTTAGTTGCCGCCGCCGAAGAACCAGTCGAACCAGCTCCCGCTGCCGCCTTCTCCGCCGCTGCCGCCGCCGTTTTCAGGGGCGCTGCCCTGTCCGCCGTCGTTGGCATCGCCTTCGGTCTGGTCATCTGAAGGAATCTGCTGATTGGCTGCCTGCTGGAGTTCCGGCGTAGATTCCACCAGTTCAACATCGCACTTGATTATCTCGTTGTTGCGCACCACAGTGAAGGTGACCACATCGCCGATATCGTGGGTCTGGATCAGGGCTATGAGCTGAGAAGAACTGGTGATCTTATCATCATCGAGATAGTAGATCAGATCTCCTGCCTTGAGCCCTGCAGCCTTGGCTTTTTCGCCGTTGACTGAGCTGATGTAGACTCCGGTGATGGACACGCCGTACCTCATAGCATCAGAGGGGTCTGTCAGATCGATCACACTGATCCCCGCCATGGGTCTTCCCTCTACATAGCCGTTCTCCACCAGAGACTTGGCTACAGATTCCACCTTATTCACGGGAATGGCGAATCCAAGGCCCTCAACATCGGAGCCGGATGACTTGGCCACCACGATGCCGATCAGGTTGCCGTACTGGTCGAACAGTCCGCCGCCGGAGTTTCCGGGGTTGATGGATGCTGAGGTCTGAAGCAGGGTCATGGTCTTGTTGTCGACGGTGATCTCTCTTTCGAGAGCGCTTACGATGCCTTCGGTAGCTGTTCCGGAAAGGGTCCCCAGGGGGTTCCCTATGGCGATGACAGCATCACCGACAGATACACTGTCCATGTCGCCGAAGGTCACAGGCTGAAGACCTGTTGCATCGATCTTGATAACGGCGATATCCGTAAGCTCGTCAGTTGCCACCAGCGTAGCAGGATACTGGGTGCCGTCGTGCAAGGTCACGGTTATGTTGGAAGAGCCCTCGATCACATGGTTATTGGTGATGATATAACCGTCTTCTTTATATATGACGCCTGATCCCGCGCCCTGAGTGATGTACTGGCCTGCCCAGAAGTCGGTGGTCACGCTTTCGGTCAGAATGGCGACCACTGAATTCTCGTTTCTGGCGATGACCTCCTGAAGAGAGAGCACCGAGCCCGTGGACCTTGACAGATTGTAGTTGGTCGTGTTTATGGATTTATCGATGGTGGTGCCGCCGAAGATGGAGTTGGCCAGAGCATAGCCTGCGGCCCCAACCAGACCGGAAAAGATCATGGCCAGGATCAGGGCGATCACAAAAGCCTTGCGTGTCACGTACCTGGGCTGTTTGGCACCCTTCTCCCAGGGGCTTTCCGCCGTGGAGTAGTGGGTCTTGGGATTTTCGTATGTCTGGCCTTCAGTGTGAGGCGCTTCATAGGAAGGCGCACCGGGCTTTTTCGGCGCAAAATATTCCGCCGCGGCTTCTGTCTCAGATACCGCTTGTGCGGCTTCCCCGGGTCCCGCTTGCGCAGCCTCTTCCTCCAGGAAAGGCCCGGCCTCCGCCGCAGCCTCTTCAGCCTCCGCTGTCGCAGCATCTTCAGGCCCGGCCGCCGCCGCAGCCTCTTCAGGCCCGGCCTCCGCCGCCGCAGCCTCTTCAGGCCCGGCCGCCGCCGCGGGTTCCGGTTCAGCAGTCACCTGGGTCTCAGGCCCGGCTGTGGGGTGCACGTCTTTTGCGGTTCCCTCCCCGAAATATGAATCCTCAGACCGGTATACTTCGTTTACCTGCGCATCCACTCTGGGCATCTCCAGGGTAGGCTCGTCAACTGAAGATGGGTGGACAGGCTCCATGAAGGGATCTATCTTTTCCACCACCACATCGTCCCTTGGGGCGGTTTCCTCAGCGGCCACAGATGCTTCCCGGAGAATGTCTTTTGCGTCATCCGGCTCTTCTGTTACCGCTTCAGCCACCCGGGACAATGTGTCTTCGGGCCCTGCGTTAGCAGGTTCGTTATTATCAAATGTTACATTACTATCATCCATTGTGCTTTGCCTCCAAAAAATAAGATGGGTTTGGATCAATACTAAGGCCCCACCCTTTTGCACACCAAATTATATTGACCAATTGTGTTTTTTATGTGTAAAAAATATGGTAAATATGATAAAATATCAAAGAAAATGGGCTGAAGGAAATTAAAATGAACAACGTAATCACCGGAATAGACAGGAGCGGATCCTACCGGGTGTACCTTGCGGTGACCACCCAGATGGTAGAGGAAGCCAGAAAAATACACGATACCACACCTCTCGCCACGGCAGGACTGGGCCGGGTGCTCACCGGAGCGGGCCTTATGGGCATAGATATGAAGAACCCCCAGGACAAGCTGACGGTGATCTTCAAAGGGGACGGGCCTGCGAAGCAGATCCTGGCTACGGCCCATCAGGACGGCAGGGTCAAAGGCTACATCGCGGAGCCTGAATGCGACCTGCCCCTCAGACCCGGCGGCAAGCTGGACGTGGGCGGATCCCTTGGGATCGGCGACCTTACGGTGATCAAGGATCTGGGGCTGAAGGAGCCATACGTCGGGACCATCGCCCTGGTATCCGGGGAGATCGCCGAGGACCTTACCGCATACTACTACATATCGGAGCAGAGCAGCAGAACACCGCCATATCCCTTGGGGTGAAGGTGGACAAGGACTGGTCCGTGAAGGCCGCGGGGGGACTTTTCATCCAGATGCTGCCGGGAGCAGCGGAGGAAGCGGTGGACGCCCTGGAGGCCATGCTTAAGGAACTGCCGCCCATCACAGCGGTCATAGAGGATGCCGCATCAGGAAACCCCGCCCTTTCCATGGAAGGACTTCTGGATAAGATGATGGGCTCTGTCTTCGGGACCATGCCTGAAGAATACAGGGTCCAGGCTCTGTCCTACAGGGAGCTCCGCTGGGAGTGCGACTGCTCCTACGAAAGGCTGGAGCAGGTGCTGGCATCCATCGGCGAGAAGGACTTGAGGGAGATCATAGAGGAAGACGGCGAAGCTGAGCTCACCTGTCAGTTCTGCCGCAAAAAATACCACTTCGACCGTGACGTTCTGCTGGACATACTGAAGACCCATACCAATGGCAGTGAAGTCTGATCAAGGGGACGGCGGCGGACCGACCGCCAAATGACCCGGCAAGAACTGCATATATAGTAAAGGAAAGAAAAATTGGCTAAGAAAAAGATCGGCCTGATCTTCGGAGGAAGATCTCCGGAGCACGAGGTATCGCTTTTGTCCGCGGCTTCGGTGTCAAGGGCGATAGATAAAAACAAATACAGCATGGTATACCTGGGGATCACCAGGGAAGGCGGCTGGAAGAGGCTGAACATTCCCAAGTCTTTCACCCCGGAGGAACTTCTTGAGAACGGCAGGTGGGAGGAGTATGCCGAGGACTTCGACATGGGAATACTCAAGACATCCATCGATTTCGCCCTTCCCATCGTCCACGGCCCCTACTGCGAGGACGGCAAGCTCCAGGGATTTTTCGAGACCATGGACATCCCGTACGGCGGCTGCGGCGTGCTGGCTTCGGCTCTGGCCATGGACAAGCTGGCCTCAAAGGACGTTTTTGCCAAGGTGGGCTTCCCCATCTGCAAACACAAGCCCCTGTTCAGCTGGAGATATTTCTCCCACCCGGAGAAAAGCGAGCAGGAGACTGCCGGCGAGATAGGCTACCCATGCTTCGTAAAGCCTGCCAACATGGGCTCATCCGTGGGCATCACCAAGGTGAAGGATCCCGAAGAGTTCTTCAGGGCCTGCGACATCGCTTTCAGCTACGACAAGAGGGTCATCATCGAGGAGGCCCTGGACGTGAGAGACGTGGAGGTGGCGGTCATCGGAAACGAGGCGCCCTTCGCAGGAGAGGTGGGTGAGATCGCCCTCAGTGCAGGTTTCTATGATTACAACGCAAAATACATAAATGACAAGTCTGAGATGCTGATCCCGGCGCCGATCCCCCCTCAGACCAGAGAGGAGCTGAGGGCTCTGGCTGTCAAGGCCTACGAAGCCATAGACGGAGAAGGCTTCGCCAGGATAGATTTTTTCCTGGAGAAAAAGACCGGCAGGATCCTCCTCAACGAGATCAACACCATACCGGGATTCACCAAGAGGAGCATGTTCCCCCTTCTCATGGGCGCGGTGGGCATCAGCTATCCGGACGTGATAGAAAGGATAATCGAGCTTGGCTATGAGAGATATAACAATAAAAATCACAGGTAAGCAGGTCTATGACGGCTCCGAAGAGGATCAGATGGAATTCGTCACCGACGGACGCCTCTATCAGAGAAACGGCTACTGCTACCTGGTATATGACGAGAGCGAGATATCGGGAATGGAGGGTCTTAAGACCACCCTCCGCTTTAACGACAAGTCGCTTAAGATGAAGAGGATAGGCAAGGACGGTCCCCAGTCGGAACTGTACTTCGAGGAGGGCAAAAGATTCTCCTCCAGCTATATGACACCTGAAGGTTCCCTTGGAATCGAGGTCCTGACCACCGCCGTAAGGAACCTGGTGGACAAGGAAGCCGGCAAAGGCCGCCTGGATGTGGAATACGACGTTTCCCTGGACGGCATGGCCGAAGGCAGAAACAGGATAACTATAGACCTTATGTGATGGCCCCGCCCTGCGGGGGCATCTGTATGTTGAAACGGCCATGAAGCGCGGCCGGCTACTAAGGAGATGATTATGGGAAAAATCGGTTTTGATGCTGAAAAATACCTTGTGGAACAGTCCGAGTATATTCTGGAGAGGATCAACCACGGAAACAGCGAGAGGCTCTATCTGGAGTTCGGAGGCAAGCTGGTCCACGACAAGCACGCCATGAGGGTGCTGCCGGGCTTTGACGAGAACGCCAAGATAAAGCTTCTGGAAAAGATGAAGGATCAGGCGGAGATCATCATCTGCATCTACTCCGGAGACATCATCAATTCCAAGACCCGCCAGGACTTCGGGATCACTTACGACCTGGAGGTCCTGCGTCTCATCGACATATACAGGAAGTACAGACTGACCATAAACTCCGTGGTGGTGACCAGATACGAGCAGTCACCTCAGGTGGACCAGTTCATTGCCCGCCTGGAGCGCAGGGGGATCAAGGTTTACAAGCACTTTTTCACCAAGGGCTATCCCACAGACGTGGACACCATCGTATCCGAAGAAGGCTACGGGAAGAATCCTTACATAGAGGTGACCAAGCCTCTGGTAGTGGTGACTGCCCCCGGAGGCGGCTCCGGCAAGCTGGCCACATGCCTTTCCCAGCTCTACCACGAGTACAAGCTTGGACGGAAGGCCAGATATGCCAAGTTCGAGACTTTCCCGGTATGGAATCTTCCTCTTAAACATCCCGTAAACATCGCCTACGAGGCAGCCACAGCTGACCTCAGAGACGTGAACATGATAGACAGCTTCCACCTGGACGCCTACGGCGAAAAGGCTGTGAACTACAACCGCGATCTGGAGATCTTCCCCGTGATCAAGAGGATCATCGAGGAGATCACGGGGGAGTCCGAATATCAGAGTCCCACGGACATGGGAGTGAACCGGGTAGGCTTCTGCATCACCGATGACGAAGTGGTGAGAGAGGCCGCGATACAGGAGATAATCCGCAGGTTCCTCATAGCCAAGGTGGCATACAAGAAGGGTAAGATCGACGAGAAGTCCCTGGAAAGATCCGAACTTCTCATGAAGGACGTGAACGCCACCGAACTGGACCGCAAAGTCGTTGCCCCCGCCAGGGACTACGCCGAGTACAAGAGAAACTGCAGCGACAAGTATCTTAACGTGGTGGTGATGGCCATGGAGCTTCCCGATGGGTCCATCGTTACCGGCCGCTCCTCCAGAAGGATGGTGGCCGCCGGCGCCTGCATCCTGAACGCTGTGAAAAAGCTGGAAGGCTTGCCGGACGAGATGTACGTCATCTCCCCGGACGTGTTCGCTAACATCCAGAAACTGAAGGTGGATGTTTTGCACCATGACAGGGCATCACTGAACGTGGACGACATCCTGACGGCCCTCTCCATCTCGGCGGACATGAACTTGTACGCCAACCGCACGGTGAAGCAGCTTTACAAGCTCAACGGCTGCAGGGCCCACTGTACTGCCATCTTGTCAGACAACGACGAGCAAAGCTTAAGGTCCATGGGGATCGACGTGACCTGCGACCCTGAGTACGTGACCACCAACCTGTACCTGAAATAGGGCAAAAAATAATATCACCTCAGCAAGGGAGATCCTGCTGAGGTTTTTTTATGCTCTAGTTTATCGCGAAACTCTCCACATAGTTAAGGAAGTCTCTGATGTACCTGGGGAAGTTCCGTGTTTTGCGGTAGATCAGGAAGATGCCGGTGGTGAAGCGGTTGTCGTCGATGGTATGAAGCTCCAGGCCATGGGAAGCGTAGGAATCCTTCACCTCAGAGAAGGGCAGGACGGCTACCCCCAGGCCCTTTTGTGCCATGGTGTAGGCGGTGCGGTTGTCATCGCAGAGGAACTTGTAGCTCAGGGTCATGTCATCCTTGTCTGAGGAAAACTTAATGTAGTCCTGCCAGCGCCTGTTTATGATGAGAGGAAGGCCGGACAGAGTCTCCAGGGAGACGTCCCCCGCCGCGTCCGGGAAAAGCCCGCCCTCCCCCACAGAGACCAGATAGTCGTTGGTGAGTTTTTTGAGGACAAATGCATCGGACATCTCAAAGGGGGTCCTGAGGAAGGCGAAGTCGATCTTATCGTCCTTAAGAAGGCTGATCAGTTCGTATGTGTTCAGTTCCTTCAGGTCCACAGATATCTCATCGGTCTTGCCGTAGGAAAGTATCATGTCGGTGGCAAGGCCTATAGAGGAGGTGGTGGCACCGAAGCAGGCGATCCGGGTGTTTGTGCCGGCATGGGAGAGTTCTTTTCTGAGGAGTTCCTCAAGAGCCAGTATCTGCTCAGCTCTTTCCTTAAGTATGACCCCCTCGGGGGTTATGGTCACCCCTGAGGCGGACCGTTCAAAAAGCTTGGCCTGAAGTTCCGTCTCCAGCATCTGCACCTGATGGGTCAGAGAAGGCTGAGATATATGAATGGCTTTGGCGGCTTTGTTGATGGAACCGTATTCACAAATGTGAAGAAAGTTGGTCAGCGAATAAGTATCCATATTGATAAATCCTATACTATGGGCCGGACTATAGCGAAAAGCCCCGATATGTACGGCAGATGATGGCACGTATTTGTTTCTTATGACATTTTACCTATACTATAGAGATGCAAAAAAGTAAATAATTATTGAAAAACGCTATAACCATATATGTTTATTATATTATTCAAATACAACGAGGAGGATTAGAATATTACTATCAATTAGCGCGTTAAAGCGAATAGTTTTTTAGGAGGATAATAATGAACATGAAGAAAGTATTAGCTGTTGTCCTCGCACTGTGCATGGTATTCGTATTCATGGCAGGATGCGGTGGATCCAACAGCGGCGGTGGTTCCGAAGAACCCCCGGCAGAACCCCAGCAGCTCACCATGGGGACCATGGGAGCTACCGGCGGGTACATGATGCTGGGTACAGCCATCGCAAGCATCGTCAATGACAACATGGGTGACCAGGTCTACATCACACCGGTTCAGGAATCGCTGGGATCAGTTGGAAACATCAAAGCAATCGCTTCCGGAGAGAGGGAACTGGGCATCGCGTCATCAAACGTATGCCTTGATGCTGCAGAAGCCAGGACACCTGACTTCCCTGAGCCTGTTACCAATGTAAGCGCATGGTTCACAGCTCACTATGGGATCACATATTCCGTAGCTTCCAAGGCTTCCGGGATCCAGACATGGAAGGATTTCGAGGGCAAAACAGTTGCCATCGGATCCTACGGTTCCAATGACGCTTACCTTGCGGAGAATATTTTCTTCCCAGCAGAGGGGGTTGATATCTCCAAGGTAAAGATCGAATATCTCGGAATGAGCGATGCCTGCACAGCCATCGCGGACGGACAGATCGATGCCTATATCGGCACCGGCGCACCCAAGGTATCCGCAGTTCTGTCCCTGACCGAGTCCAGAGAAACGGTATTCGTTCCCATGGACCAGGAAGCCATCGATGCCTGCCTTACAGAATATCCTGAGTTCATCATCAAGAACATGGAACAGTCTGATATGCCCGCCATGATCATGGGCGCCGAGTCATATCCCACAGTAGCCATGAAGCACGTAGTTATCGTATCCAGCGACATGGACGAAGATCTGGTCTACAACATGACCAAGTACGTCTTTGAGAACCTTGACAAGGTACGTGAAGTAAAGGCTGAGTTCTCAGTCATCACTCTTGAAGAGGCTGCCAAGGGCACAGGCATTCCGCTTCATCCCGGCGCGCTCAGGTACTTTAAGGAGCAGGGAGTTGCATAACTGATCTGCAGCCGACGATACGCAACAAGTATGAATTGGGTGGTCGGTTCCGGCCACCCAAACGAATATATGGGAGAAAGCAATGAACTTCAAAAAGAAAATGGAAGAAGCTGTGATCGCCGAAAACGACGGTGAAGCTGCTGCCACAGTCGAGGTTCCTGAAGAACTGGATTCCAAAAGCCGAAATCAGCTTATCCTTGAAAAATTGAATGACGGCTCTCTGGGAAGGGTAGGAGATGTGGTCTTAAGAGGCCTTGATACCAAATTCACCCGGATACTGTTTTCAGCAGCATCCGTGGTGGTGGTCCTCTATACGATATACATCGCATTCTTCGGGATGCCTACCATATTGTTCCACAGGATATCCCATGTGGCCGTGATACTCATGGTATGCCCCTTGATCTATCCCTCCAAGATATTCAAGGAAGGCAGCAAGCCGGAAATGATATTCAATGCCATATGCACTGTGCTGGGTCTTGTTTCGGCCATATATGCCCTGATTCACTGGAAGGATTTCTACAGCTATTCTCTGAGCACAGTGGACATGATCTTTCTGGTCACACTGGTGGTAATGGTGCTGGAAGCTACGAGAAGATCCATAGGTATCCCCATGGTGTTCATTGCGGCGCTGGCCATTGTCTACTGTCTTCTCGGGAGTCACTTCCCCGGAGCTCTGGCCCATAAGGGATATTCATTCACCCGGGTCATCAACATGATCTGCGTGGGAACAGAGGGACTTTTCAGTTCTACCCTGGGCACCGCCGCGGTTGAGATCGCGGCCTTCATGATATTCTCAGCGCTCCTGCAGGTCAGCGGCGCGCTTCAGTACTTCATGAGACTGGCCTTTGCCCTTGCCGGAGGATTCTCAGGAGGTCCGGCAAAGGTAGCGGTCATCTCTTCCGCCATGATGGGCATGGTGTCCGGATCAACGGTGGCAAACGTTACCGCCACAGGTTCCCTTACTATTCCCCTCATGAAGATGATGGGATTCGAACCCACCTACGCAGGGTCGGTGGAAGCCTGCTCCTCGGCGGGAGGTTCCATCACCCCGCCTGTCCTGGGGGCTACGGCCTTCCTCATAGCTGAAATGCTTGATAAAAGCTACTGGGAGATCGCTGTTGCCGCTGTAATACCGGCGATCCTGTACTATGTATCGCTGTTCAACTCAGTACACATCAGATCGGTCAAGGAGGGCCTGGTCGGCATCGACCGGGAGTATCTGCCCAAACTCTGGGTATCTTTCAAGGCTGCTCTGTTCCTGATATTACCTCTTGCCATACTCATAGGACTTATGGCAATGCATTATTCCGCACTTCTTTCGGCCATCTACTCCACTCTGGCACTGTTCGTGGTAACCATGCTCAAGAAGGAGACCAGACTTTCTCTGAACGGCTTGGGAAAGGTATGCAGGATCGCGCTTAAGTCCATGGTATCAGTATCAACTGCCTGCGCCTCTGCAGGAGTCATCGTTGCCACACTGGCAATGACCGGGCTTGGACAGAAAGTCGGATCCATCATCACTGAGTTCGCGGGAGGCAACCTGGTGTTCGGACTCATGCTGACTCAGCTGGCTGCTTTGCTTCTCGGTACGGGTCTTGTGACACCGGCCACATATACTCTTCTCGCAGTGCTGTGCGCGCCGGCACTGATCAACATGGGTGCAGTCCCCATCGCGGCGCATCTGTTCATATTCCACTTCGCCATCATAGGCACTCTTACGCCGCCCGTGTCCCTTGCGGCATTCGCGGCCGCAGGTATTGCGGGATCCAATCCCATGAAGACAGGTCTGGCCGCCTTCCGGCTGGCACTTCCGGGGTTCCTGGTGCCATACTTCTTCGTAATAAATCCTTCGCTTATAGGGCAGGGCTCCGTGCCGGAGATCCTGATAAACTTCGTCACCGCAGCTGTGGGTGTCATGTTCATTGACTATGCATTAGAAGGATTTATCAGACATAAGATAAACTTCGTATCCAGGATACTCTGCGCGGCTGCAGGCGTGGGAATGGTATTCCCCAACTATATCATTTCGTTGATAGCAGCGGGTCTGGGAGTTGTAGCTATCCTTGTTGACAGGATGGTATTCGGAAACCAGCAGAAGCATTCATAGAAGGTGACGAAAGATGAAGATACTGTTTAAAAACGCCAACATCATCGACAGCGACCGGGAGGAACTGAACAAAAACGTTCTGGTGGAGGACGGGAAGATCCGGGAGATCTTCGGACAGACCGACAGCCTCCCTGAGGCGGATGAGACATACGATCTGAAAGGCAGGTGGCTCATGCCCGGAATGGTGGACATGCACACCCACCTAAACGCTGAGACCGGGATCAACAAGTCCGGAGTCAACGGGAAACTCTGGAGGATGCTTACTCCTTCCCCCGAAAAGGCTCTGCACTTCTTAAGGAACGCTCAGCTGACCCTTATGGCAGGATTCACCACCGTGAGAAACTGCGGTCATGTGACCTACTACACCCCGGAAGATGTGGCGGTGAGAGAAGCCATTTACCATGACGTGGCAGTGGGGCCAAACATCATCGCCTGTGCCGGGTTCATAACCATGACCGCAGGCCATGGAGACCTTTCCTATCCCCAGAAGCTTAGAAGGCTTCCGGAGTACGGAATGGGAGAGAGGACATTCAACGGTCCCTGGGAGTGCGTTGAAGGCGTGAGAGAAAAAGTAAGAAACGGGGCGGACTTCATCAAGGTCATGGCCTCCGGCGGCATGGGCTCTTCAGGAGACGAGCCGGACTGGCCCAACTTCACCGTGGGGGAACTTAGCGCCATCGTGTCAGAGGCTCACGCTTTGAAGCGCAAGGTGGCTGCCCACACCCACTGCAGGGAAGCATCAGTCAGATGCATTCAGGCCGGCATCGACACCATAGAGCACGGCTGCGGACTAACCGATGACCTTTGCGAGATGATGGTGGATAAAGGTCTCTACCTGATCCCCACGATGCGTGTTGTGGACGTGCTGGTGAACAGCGACGACAAGGAAGAGGCCAAGAAGGCATCGCTTCTGGTGGAAGACCACCACAACGCCTTCAGGTCCGCCATCAGGACCGGAGTCAAGATGGCCTACGGTACAGACTCCATCAACGCCCTTAAGCATGGCGAGAACGGCCTTGAGATCCTCAGCATGAGGGATGGCGGAATGCCTTCAAAGATGGTCTTCGACTGTCTTACATCCAACGCAGCCGATGCCCTTGGAAAAGCAGACGTTCAGGGATACATCAGGGAAGGCTACAATGCCGATCTGATCGTGACCCCCAAACAACCTGTGGAAAACATCGAATATCTTTCTGAGGCAGTCCATGTGGAATTGGTCATGATCAGAGGCAAGGTCGTTAAAAACATAATGGAGGATAGCTCTTTCTGATATGCAGACCATTCTATCGTTTCTTCCCATCTTGATACTTTTGGTGTGCCTTCTTGGCCTGAAGCTTTCTGCTATGAGGGCCGGCGCCGTGGCGCTGATATCAGCGGTATGCTTCAGCCTTGTGTTATTCAGGCCCGGGGTGAAGGGACTGACCATAGCCATGGGAAAGGGATTCGGACTTGCCCTGTTCGTCATATTCATAATCTGGGGCGCGATCTTCCTTTACAATCTGGAAAAGGAGACCGGTGCGCTGGACGTGATCAACAAGAACATCGAAAGGACCATCGAGGACAAGCTTCTCCAGTTCCTTCTCATAAGCTGGGTGTTTTCCGCGTTCCTTCAGGGCATCGCCGGTTTCGGCGTCCCTGTGATAGTGGCCACTCCCATACTGATCTGCATGGGCTTCGATCCCCTCATGTCCGCTGCGGCGGTGCTGGTGGGTCATTCCTGGGCCATCAGCTTCGGTTCCATGGGATCCTCCATTTCAGCCATCGATATGGTGACAAACACTCACATACTGGATATCGTCAGGTACATGGCGGTGTTCGGAATCGTCGGAATGGTGGTCACCGGACTTGCGGTGCTCTTCATCTATGACGGGCTTAAAGGCATCCGGCAGGGTTTCGCATACCTTCTTGCGGCCTCTGTGACCATGGGCATATCCCTGGTCATCCTGGCCCGGACAGGAATGACATCTGTCATGGGGCTTCTTTCGGGAAGTGTGGGAATAGTGACTCTCCTTGCGGTGAACGGCATCAGGACCCATGGCAAAAAACCCGAGTTATACCGCTCGAAGCTGAACCTTTTCGAGGCCTTCCTGCCATATTTTCTCATAATCGTGCTGTCGGTGGCGTTTTTCATCATCAGTCCGAAGCTGAAGATCACCCTGGATTTTCCGGGATACATAAGTGGTACCGGAACAGAAGTGCCAGCCGAAGAAGCATACGTGTCATTCAATGTTCTCAAATACCCCTTCTCAATAATACTGATGTCGTCTCTCATAAGCGGCTTCGTCTTCGTTAAGAGGGGGGCTCTGGACGGGAAGACCGCAAAAAAAATAATTCAAAACACCGTCAGGAAGTGCACATCCACCACCATCACCCTGGTGCTTCTTCTGATAACAGCCCAGATCATGATGGACGCCGGGATGATCAACAACCTGGCAGTGTTCCTGGCCAGTGTGACAAAAGGCTTTTACCCCTTCGTTGCACCCTTCATCGGGCTCCTGGGGGCATTCGTCACAGGGAGCAATACCAACTCAAACATTATCTTTGGAAACCTTCAGGAGACCGCGGCGTCAGCTCTTGGGATCAGCACGGCTATAACCTGCGCCGTACAGTCCATAGGAGCATCCATCGGAGGGGCCATCGGTCCTACCACCGTGGCTCTTGGGGCAACAGCCGCTCAGGCTGTGGGACGCGAGCCTGACATATATGCCAGGACCCTATGGCCTACGCTGATCGGAACTGCCGTTTTGGGCGCAGTAAATCTGCTTCTCATATATGTGCTTTAGGAGGCAAGGATGAAAAACATAGTATTATGCATAATTCTGACAGCTGCCTTCGGAGCACTGTACGGCGCATGCCGGCTGGGAAACGACATACTGGGCATCGCAGGCATATCGGGTATAGCGGCGGTGACCATAGGAGCGCTGATCAAAGAACCCGGTAAAACAGGTGACAAAGTATAATAAAATAGCGAGTCTGCCGGCCGGAAGGCCGGCAGACTAATTTTTTACGTATAAATACATAATTATGTATACATGTAGAATAATGTTTTTTTATCTGTACAAAATTTATGGCGCAATGATACAATTTATCTGACTTTACAATGCCTACGCATCCGCATGCGATGGCACCTGAAAGGTGTGTGCGGATAAAAGAGGAAGGAGGCGCATGGACCCGGTGTCCATGCAGATGTTATGGAAGTAAGATCAGGCAGCAGGAAGGTGACTCCACCGGACCGATGTAACATGAGCGAAGAGGAACAGGCTCTGTACTCGCTTATCGATCAGGCTGTGGAGAGGTACAGGGATCATGAAGGCGCATTGATCATGGTGCTTCATGAGGCACAGGAGGCCTACGGGTACCTCCCGGAGGACTTACAGTACTACATCGCCGGAAAAATGAATGTACCTCTGGCTGAGGTCAGCGGGGTCGTAAGCTTTTATTCGTTCTTCACCACCAAGAAGAGAGGCAAGCACACCATCAGGGTCTGCCAGGGCACTGCCTGCTACGTAAGAGGCGGCAAGCGTCTGGTGGAAGCCATCAAGACGGAGCTTGGGATCGACGTGGGCGACACTACTGAAGACGGTCTCTTCACTTTTGAGATCGCCCGCTGCATCGGAGCATGCGGACTGGCGCCGGCCATCATGATCGATGATGACGTATACAAGCAGATGACGCCGCAGAAGCTGCATATTTTGCTCAGGAAGTACTATGAAGCGGAAAAACAGTCAGATGAGGAGGAGGGAGGTGCCGCATCATGATAAAGAGCATTGCCGACCTTAAGACCATCAAGAAGACTTACCGCGAAAAGATGGGCCGTTACAAATATCAGGCCCTGGTCTGCTTCGGAACGGGCTGTACCTCCGCAGGCTGCAAGGAGGTCCGGGACGCACTGGTGGAGGAACTGGAAAAGAGGGGCCTGACCAGCGAAGTGGCCGTGATAGAGAGGGGCTGCATGGGCACCTGCGCGGTGGGACCCGTGGTATACATACTGCCTGACGAGACATATTACACGGAAATGACTCCTGAAAAGGTGAGGGATGTGGTCCAGAAGCATTTCATCGGCGGAGAACCCATCGTGGACTACACCTTCTACGACAGCCTGCAGAAGAAGAGAGTCGCAAATATCAACGAAGTCGAGTTCTTCCGGCGCCAGGTCAGGATCGCACTGAGAAACTGCGGTCTGATCGACGTTAACAGCATAGCCAGTTACATCGCAAAAGACGGCTACATCGCCCTTGCCAGGATCCTGGAGAGACAGGACAGGGAAGAGGTGATCAAGGTCATCAAGGACTCCGGACTCCGCGGCCGCGGCGGCGCGGGCTTCCCCACGGGAATCAAGTGGGAGGCCGCATATGCTCAGGAAGACTCCGAAAAATACATCATATGCAACGCTGATGAGGGAGATCCCGGAGCATTCATGGACCGCTCCGTATTCGAGGGAGACCCCCACAGCGTCATCGAGGGCATGGCCATTGCAGGCTACGCCATCGGAGCCACTCATGGCGTGGTCTACATCCGTGCCGAGTATCCCATAGCCATCCGGCGTCTTAGGGACGCTCTGGAGATGGCCCGTGAAGAGGGGGTCCTTGGAAAGAATATCTTCGATTCAGGGTTCGACTTCGACATCGAGATCAGGATCGGCGCAGGCGCCTTCGTCTGCGGCGAGGAGACTGCCCTCATGTCCTCTGTGGAGGGCCACAGAGGCGAGCCCAGGCAGAAACCGCCCTTCCCCTTCCAGAACGGACTTTTCGGACATCCGACCATCATCAATAATGTAGAGACTCTGGCAACCGTACCCGCTATCATGCTCAACGGCTCCGACTGGTTCCGCCAGTACGGGACGGAAAAGAGCCCGGGTACCAAGGTCTTCGCTCTGACCGGCAACATCGAGAACACCGGCCTGGTGGAGATCCCCATGGGTACGCCTCTGTCGGACGTGATCTACTCCATCGGCGGCGGCATCCCCAACGGCAAAAAATTCAAGGCCGCCCAGACCGGCGGACCCTCCGGCGGCTGCATCACCGCAGACAACATCAACGTGCCCATGGATTACGAGAGCCTGGCTGAACTGGGCTCCATCGTCGGGTCCGGAGGACTGATCATCATGGACGAGGACACCTGCATGGTGGACACGGCCAGATTCTACATGGATTTCATCCAGGAGGAATCCTGCGGCAAGTGTACTGCCTGCCGCGTCGGCACCAAGCGCATGCTGGAGATCCTGAACCGCATAACCGAAGGAAAAGGCCGGTGGGGAGATATCGAGCGTCTGGAGAAGCTGGGAAAGATCATCAAAGACTCCGCCATGTGCGGACTTGGCCAGACCGCAGCCAATCCGGTGCTTTCCACAATCAAGTATTTCCGCGACGAATATGCGGACCACATACTTCTCGGGAAGTGCGCGGCCGGAGTGTGCGGCGAGCTGGTGAGCTCCCCCTGCGAAAACACCTGCCCCGCAGGCATCAACATCCCAGGCTACATGAGTCTGATCGCCACCAGCGATTACTTCGGCGCAGCCCGGATAATGCTGAGGGACAATCCTTTTGCGGGGATCTGCGGACGTGTCTGTACCCATCCCTGCGAGACCCGCTGCAGGAGAGGCACCGTGGACGAAGCCATGGCCATCTGCGAGCTTAAGAGATATGCCACGGACGTTGCCTACAAGTACGGTTATCCCAAGGATGAAGACTACATCCCGGTGGCCCATCTGGACAAGAAGGTGGCCGTCATAGGAGCCGGTCCCACCGGACTCACCTGCGCCTACTATCTGGCCAGAAAGGGTTATCAGGTGGATGTTTTCGAAGCTGAGGATCGCCCGGGCGGCGTAATGGCCTACGGCATTCCGGACTACAGACTGCCGGCGGGTATCATAGAGCATGAGATCGGCAACATCATGAAGACAGGAGTCAAGATCCACTGCGGCGAGAAGATCGAAGCAGGGCGATACGATGAACTCAAGGCAGAATACGATGCCGTCATGATCTCCATCGGCGCCCAGAAGGTGCTGAAGCTGGGGATCCCGGGGGAGGATCTGGATGGAGTTTATCACGGCCTTGACTTCCTGAAGAGGGTTGCTCTTAAGCATGACCTTGACTTTGAAGGGAAGCGGGTGGCAATCATCGGAGGCGGCAACACCGCCATAGACTCTGCCCGTACAGCCATCAGGCTCCACGCTGCGGAGGTGCAGATCATCTACAGAAGATCCCGTGACGATATGCCTGCCGACAAGGATGAGATCCGTGACGCCATAGAGGAAGGCGTGGTGCTCCGCACCATGGTGAATCCCACCCGCGTCATCGGATGGAACGGCAAGGTCGATCAGCTGGAGATGGCAGTGCTCATGCCCGGCGATTTCGACAAGTCAGGACGTAAATTCCCCGTGGACACCGGGAAACGCCTGGTGGAAAACTTCGACGTGGTCATCCCTGCCATTTCACAGACCCCTGACATCGGGTTCTTAAATGACAGCCTGGACAGCAAAGACGGACGCATCAGTGCAGACCGCTACACCCAGGCGACATCCGAACCCGGGGTCTTTGTGGGAGGAGACACTTCAAGAGGCCCCAAGGACATCGTCAACGCCGTTGCCGACGGCAAACTTGCCGCTTCCAACATAGACAAGTATCTGGGCGGAGACGGGATCCTCGCAAAAGGCTTTGAGCAGGAGATCAGCGACAACCACATCGAGGGAGATATCGATCCTCACGGCAGATTCCTGGCCAGACAGCTCTCCTCCAGAGACGCCATCACAGGCTTCATGGAGAGAAATCTGGGTATGCACGAGCTGGATGCCCGTGCCGAGGCCAGCAGATGCCTGCGCTGTGACAGGAGGTGAGAAAGATGGCAGATATTAGACTTATCATAAACGGAAAAGACTGTATCGCTCCCCAGGGAAGCACCATCCTCCAGGCTGCGGAGCTCAACGGCATCCATATCCCGAAGCTTTGCTACCTGGAAGGGATAAACAAATACGGAGCCTGCAGGATCTGCCTTGTGGAGCAGATGATGCCCCCGGCCAAAAACCTACAGGCATCCTGCATGGTGGAAGCCCAGGAGGGCATGATAATCGAAACCAATACTCCGAGGGTCCGCGAAGCCAGACGCACTATGTATGAACTTCTCCTTTCCAACCACGCTCAGGACTGCCTTGCCTGCGTCAGAAACCAGGACTGCGAGTTCCAGGCCCTTGGAAGGGAGCTGGGCATCTCGGGAAACCACTACGAGGGTGAGAGGATCGAATATCCGATAGATGTTTCCGAGTCCATCACCAGGAATCCCAACAAATGCATCCTCTGCAGACGCTGCATCAGCGTGTGCAAAAACATCCAGACCACCGCAGTTCTCGGCGCCGAGGACAGAGGCTTCAAGACCCACGTCTCCCCTGCCTTCGGCCTTCCCATAGGAGCCAGCTCCTGCGCGTTTTGCGGACAGTGCGTGGAGGTATGCCCTGTGGGCGCCCTCACTGAGACCAGCCACAAGGATCGGGTCTACAAAGCCCTGGCCGAACAGGACAAGCATGTGGTGGTGCAGCCCGCCCCCGCTGTCAGAGTGGGCATAGGCGAATGCTTCGGCCTTCCCCCTGGAAGCCGCGCGACTGGCAAGCTGGCGGCGGCTCTGAGGCGCATGGGCTTCAACAACGTGTTCGACACCAACTGGAGCGCGGACCTGACCATCATGGAGGAAGGAACTGAATTCCTTGAGCGGTTCAAAGCCGTTCTCGAGGGAAAAGACGCCGTTCTTCCCATGATGACAAGCTGTTCCCCCGGCTGGATCCAGTTCATTGAGAAAAACTATCCCGACCAGCTGGCCCATCTTTCCACCTGCAAGTCTCCCCACGAGATGTTCGGAGCGGTGATCAAGAGCTACTACGCCGAAAAGATCGGCACCACCCCAGACGACATGTACGTGGTGTCAGTGATGCCCTGCACCGCCAAGAAGACCGAGTGCGCACGCCCCGAAATGATGAACGACGGCGTGCCCAACGTGGACGCGGTCATCACCACCAGGGAGTTGGGGGATATGATCCGCGAAATGGGTATCGACTTCCTGTCTCTTCCCGACGAGGAGTTCGATGCACCGCTGGGACTGTCCACCGGTGCGGCTGATATCTTCGGCGTCACAGGCGGAGTAATGGAGGCGGCCCTGCGCACGGTATATGAGATCATCACCGGCAGGGAACTTCCCTTTGACGGACTCCATGTGGAGCCCATCATGGGCGTGAAGCAGATCAAGGAAGCTACCATCAGGCTGGAGGACGTGAAGCCCGAGTGGAAAGCAGCCGAAGGCTTCGAAGTAAAGGTGGCTGTCACCAGCGGCTTCGAAGGGGCCCGCATCCTCATGGAGCAGATAAAGAACGGGGAATCCCCCTATCACTTCATCGAGGTCATGGGCTGCCCCGGAGGCTGCATCACGGGGGGCGGACAGCCCAGACCCAAGGAGGACATCAGGATCGTTCGGCAAAAGAGGATCGATGCCCTCTACAGCGAGGACGAGAGCAAGGCCCTCCGAAAATCCCATGAAAACCCCTCGCTCATGGCCTTCTACGAGGAATGGGGCGGTCCCGGCTGCCATCGTTCCCACGAGTACCTGCACACACATTACGTGCCGCGGGGGATCGTAGGACAGCTGACCGACGAAAACTTCGTTGTCAAAGATCAGAACAACTAAACAAAAAGAAGCCCCCTGCGGGGGTTTCTTTTTTGCGCAAGTTAGGTTATAATATATAAGTGTTAAATCTATTTTTTAACAAAACTGTTCAATCAAACAAACTAACCAATATATTTAAGGAGGCATGTTTCAAATGAAGAAAATCGGCGTATTAGGAACAGGAACCATGGGAGCCGGCATCATCCAGGTGTGTGCTCAGAAGGGCTATGAGGTAGTCATGAGAGCCAGAAGAGAGACTTCCATAGAGAAGGGTCTCGCAACGGTTCAGAAAAACCTCTCCAAGATGGTAGCCAAGGAAAAGATCACCCAGGAAGAGGCTGATGCAGTTCTTTCCAGGATCCATGGGTCCACAGACATCAACATCATCGCTGATGCTGACCTTGTCATAGAGGCGTCCACAGAGGAAATGGAAGCAAAGAAGGCGCTTTTCCAGCAGCTCAACGAGATTTGCAAGCCGGAAGCCATCCTTGCAACAAACACATCCTCACTTTCCATCACCGAGATCGCAGTGGCATCCGGCAGACCCGACAAGGTCGTAGGAATGCACTTCTTCAACCCGGTACCGGCAATGAAGCTGGTAGAGATCATCCCCGGACTCACAACATCCGAGGAGACCAAGAACGAAGTTGTTGAACTTTCCGAGATCCTTGGCAAGACACCCGTTGAAGTCAAGGAAGGCCCCGGATTCGTAGTCAACAGGATCCTCATCCCCATGATCAACGAGGGAATCGGCATCTATGCTGACGGACTTGCTTCAGTGGAAGGAATCGACACAGCCATGAAGCTCGGCGCAAACCACCCCATGGGACCCCTCGAACTGGGCGACCTCATCGGACTTGACGTATGCCTGGCCATCATGGATGTGCTCTATAAAGAGTTCGGCGACCCCAAGTATCGTGCGAACCCGCTTCTCAGAAAGATGGTAAGAGCCGGCAAGCTCGGCAGGAAGACCGGAGAAGGATTCTACAACTATCAGAAATAGTTTTCTGCTGAATGAGGACGGCGCCCCGCGGGGCGCCGTTTTTACGTGGGCGTGGGCGGGCGCGGGGTGCGGATTTTTTGCACTGAAGGACCCAATTGGGCTGAAAAGGATGTTAGGGTGTGGTAAAATGGCAATGTAAACAACAGGCTTAAAGGGCAATTGGGCCGAAACCCACGGTTTTGAAGGGTTGTGGCCCATTTTGTTTCAGCTCAATTGGACCACAAACTATATAAAGGGATAAATGCGGCCCAAGCAGGGAGAAAAGAGGTGGGCCACAAATCATGTTTTTCGACAAATGTGGCCCAAGCAGGGAGAAAAGAGGTGGGCCACAAATCATGTTTTTCGACAAATGTGGCCCACACAATGCGCAAAGCATGTGGGCCACAAATCATGCTTTTCGACAAATGTGGCCCACACAATGCGCAAAGCATGTGGGCCACAAATCATGTTTTTCGACAAATGTGGCCCAAGCAGGGAGAAAGCATGTGGGCCACAAATCATGGTTTTCAACAAATGCGGCCCACACAATGCGCAAAGCATGTGGGCCACAAATCATGTTTTTCGACAAATGTGGCCCAAGCAGGGAGAAAGCATGTGGGACACAAATCATGTTTTTCAACAAATGTGGCCCAAGCAGGGAGAAAGCATGTGGGCCACAAATCATGTTTTTTAACAAATGCGGCCCACACAATGCGCAAAGCATGTGGGCCACAAATAAACCATAAGGGCAAATGTGGTCCACTCAGCCAAATACATAATCGAGGAGGGGTAGAAGTGGGTATTATGAGACACATGTTAACTGACAGAAGTGAGGCGTTGACGGAGATAATAAGAGAGATCACCGAGGCTCTTGATAACGCGCCGCCGGGGAAGCTGCGTGCATCCAATCACAAAGGGAAAAACAAATACTATATTCGAAGTTGTACCTCCGATCGTTCCGGTAAATATGTAAGAAAAGAAGACATCCCCCTTGCGGCGGCCATTGCGCAGCGGGATTACGACACTTCCATCAGGAAGATGGCAGAGCAGGAGCTTGCAGCCATAAGGAATCTGCAGCAGGCGTGGGACGGAGGAACCATCGAGGAGGTGTACGATAAGCTAACGCCGTCCAGGCGCGGCCTGGTGGTGCCACGGTTCATTTCCGACGAGGAATTCGTGAGGCAGTGGCTGGCGGAACCGTATCAGCAGTTGGGATTCAAGGATGGGGCGCCTAGGTTTTATTCTGCGAATGGCCTCAGGGTGCGGTCCAAATCCGAGGCGCTTTTGGCGGACATGTATGACAGTTACAAGATTCCCATGAAGTACGAGTGTCCGCTGAGGCTGTGGAACGGACGGGTGGTGCACCCGGATTTCACCCTCCTGAACGTGCCGGAACGGGTGGTCTTCATACATGAGCATTTCGGGTTGGTGGACGACCCCGTGTACATGAAGCAGGTTGTCAGGAAAATAAACGACCTCCAGCTGAGCGGTTGGTACCCGGGAATCAACATGATCATGACCTTTGAGACGAGGGAGTCGCCGCTGGACATGAAGCTCGTCTGCACTCTCGTCGAAAGATTCCTGCTGTAGACCATACGTCCGGGAGTCGCAAAAAATCTTGAACCCCACAGTTTTTAAGTGTACAATGACCTTGTATAGTTCTATTATTCTTTTATTTCCAAAGGAGATCTTATTCATGCCAAGAACCAGAAAGACTGCAGAAATTATCGAAAAAGCCAGGGTAGCTGCCGCTGAAACTTCAGAGGATGGTGTTGTTGTACCTGAAACAGAGGGTGAAGAACCTAAAAAGGTGGTAAAAAGACAAAAAAGGAAGATAGCTTCAAAGGGTGCTGAGCCGGAGGATGCTGTGACCGCGGCAACTGATGACACAGTGGACCCCGTGGCGGAGCCTGACGCAGGACCCTCCGGGATTATTGCTTCAGAACCGGCTGAGCCCGCTGCACAGGCGGCTTGGGCCGCCGACTCCGGAAGACCGGCTGAGCCCGCTGCGCAGGCGGCTTGGGCCGACACTCCCACCCCGGAGAAGTACGCCGGTACCGCCGCCGACACTGCCGACCCAACCGATACCGCCGCCCCGATCCAGCGCCCCCAGCAGGAGCGCCCCGTGGTGGAAGGTATCCTGGACATCCAGGAGGAGAACAGCTTCGGGTTTTTGAGGTTCGATAATTTCCTTACATCCGATAAGGATATATATGTGTCCCCTGTGCAGATCAGGCGTTTCAACCTGAAGACGGGCGACAAGATAAACTGCATAACCAGGCTTCCCCACGAGGGAGAGCGCTTCGGAGCGCTGCTTTACGTGAACACGGTGAACGGCGAGGAGCCGGGAGCCGCCATCCGCAGGCCCAGGTTCGATGAGCTGACGCCGGTGTTCCCCCACGAGAGGCTTAAACTGGAGACCGAGGGTCGGGAACTCTCGACCAGACTCATCGACTTGATCGCCCCCATCGGCAAGGGCCAGAGGGGTCTGATCGTGGCGCCGCCCAAGGCCGGCAAGACTGTGCTGCTCAAAAAGATCGCCCATGCCATAGAGGAGAACTACCCCGAGACCGAACTCATCGTGCTCCTGGTGGACGAGCGCCCCGAAGAAGTCACCGACATGAAGAGGAGCCTGAGGTCCGGCGAGGTGATCTACTCCACCTTCGACGAGATGCCTGAACATCACGTTAAGGTGGCGGAGATGGTGCTGGAGCGCGCACGCCGCCTGGTGGAGCACAAGAAGGACGTGGTCGTGCTTCTGGATTCTATCACCCGTCTCGCCAGAGCATACAACCTGGTGGTGCCCAATTCGGGTCGGACACTTTCGGGAGGCATCGATCCGGGAGCGCTTTACAAGCCCAAGAAGTTTTTCGGTTCCGCCAGGAACATGGAGGAAGGCGGATCTATCACTATACTGGCCACAGCCCTCATCGAGACCGGATCCCGCATGGACGACGTGATCTACGAGGAATTCAAGGGCACCGGCAACATGGAGCTTCATCTGGACAGGAAGCTTTCCGAACTCAGGATCTTCCCGGCCATCAGCCTGAACCGCTCGGGCACCAGGCGCGAGGACCTGCTCATGAGCCAGGAGGAACTGGAGGCAGTCTGGGCCATGAGAAAAGCTCTTTCCAGCAAACCGGAGGCTCAGGTCACTGAGGAGATAATCGACACCCTCCAGCACACCAGAAGCAACAAGGATTTCATCAACATAATCAGGAAGGTATTTGTAGATTAATGGATTTCGACAGGATATTTTTGAAAGACGCCTGCCCCACGTCCATCGGGGGACAGGCCATAATGGAAGGCATCATGATGCGCGGTCCCGAGAAGACCGCCATCGCCGTGCGGCTCCCCGACGGCAGGATCCACATGAAGACCCAGCCTACTCTTTCCATGGGAAAGTGGAGCAAAATACCTCTGTTAAGAGGCGTGGTGACTTTCATCGCCTCCCTGGTGGTTGGAACCAAGACCATAATGTACTCGGCGGACGTGCTGGAAAAGTTCGCCCCGGAGCAGTACAGCGAAGGCGAGTCCGAGGGCTGGCTCGAAAGGAAACTGGGCAAGGAAAAAGCCTGGAACGCCACCATGGCCATATCCGTGGTGCTGGCCCTGGCCCTTGCCATCGGCGTATTCATGCTGCTGCCCACCGCCATCGTGGGCATACTCAGGAAGGTCACCGACTCGGTTATTTTGCTGAACCTGGTGGAGGGGCTGGTGAGGATAGCCCTCTTCATAGGGTACATTGCGCTGATCCCCAGGCTGGAGGACATCAACACGGTCTTCCAGTACCACGGGGCCGAGCACAAGACCATCCACTGCTACGAGAACGGCCTGCCGCTGACCCCGGAGAACGCCCAGACTTTTTACCGCCTCCACCCCAGGTGCGGCACGTCTTTTCTCATGTTCGTGATGATCGTGGCCATCATCGTACACGTTTTCATGGGCTGGCCCAATGTCTGGATGAGGATCGGCTTCAGGCTTCTGGCTCTGCCGCTTATCGCGGGAATCTCCTACGAGCTCCTCAAGTGGGCGGGCCGGTCGCAAAACAAGATCGTCGAATTCTTAAGCCTCCCCGGCATCTACCTGCAGAAACTGACCACCAGGGAGCCCGACGAAAAGCAGCTGGAGGTGGCCATCGCCTCCGTCAAAGCAGTGCTTCCCGATGAGGACGCCAGGGCTCAGGGGGTCACGGTGATCCTGCCTAAGGGCGTGTACTTCGAAGGCTTCTGTAACCTGAACGGCGAGCCCATCGACGGCGAAGTCACATATTTTAACGCTGAGGGAGCAGAGATATGACCGCAAAAGATCTGCTGGCAAAGGGTGAGGAGATCCTGGAGCAGGCGGGAAAAGACAGTGCCCGCCATGAATCCCGCGCCCTCTACATGTTCATGACCGGCCTGGACAGCGCCGCGTTCCTCATGGGGAAGCGCGACCCGGTGGACACCGAGACCTGCGGGGAGTTTCTGAAGCTTGTCCAGAGGCGCGCGGCCGGCGAGCCCCTGCAGCATATCACAGGCGAGCAGGGATTCATGGGACTGACCTTCAGAGTGGATCCGTCTGTGCTGATCCCCAGACCTGAGACGGAGCTCCTGGTTGAGCAGGCGCTTGAGATACTGGAGTCTGAATTCGGTGTCGCCGGCGGGGCGCAGACCCAGGCGCAGCAGGACACCTGCAGGGCGCAAGCCCGGACACCGCAGAACGCCGGCGGGGCGCAGACCCAGGCGCAGGCACCCAAGGTCCTGGATATCTGCACCGGATCAGGAGCCATCGGCATATCGGTGAAGAAGCACTTTCCTGAGGCGGAGGTCATTCTCTCAGATATCAGTCCGGCCGCGCTGGTAGTCGCAGCTGCCAACGCTGAACTCAACGGCTGCGAGACGGAGATCGTGAGATCAGATATGTTCAATGCGCTGGAAGGCAGAGTGTTCCACATGATACTCTGCAACCCGCCGTACATTTCGGACGCTGAGATCGAGACCCTCACTGAAGAGGTCAGGGACCACGAGCCGCGGACTGCCCTCTCAGGAGGTGAGGACGGGCTGGATTTTTACAGGATCATCGCCCGGGAGGCTGCAGGTCATCTGGCGTCCGGAGGCTGGCTCCTCATGGAGATCGGTTATGACCAGGGAGAGACCGTGCCAGCCCTCATGGCGGACATGGGAGATGTCAGGGTCCTGAAGGACCTGAACGGCCTGGACAGGGTGGTCACCGTGCATACTGATTCGATATAAGACCGCCGTTTATAAAAGTTTTGTGGTGAATGCCAAAAAAAGTTTTTCTTTTTGAGGTAGGAATGGTATAATGAATAGTCAGCTTTTGGCGGGTGCTTACAGCCCGGCTGTTTCGATTCTTTTGCTGAGGCGGAAGAAATACGCTGATATCCTGCAGCGGGCATTCGCGGGACAGTTACACAGATAACAGATATCTGTGCATAACGCTGAATGAATGGAGGAATAGACCATGGTATTCAAAGAAGCAAAGACCACAGGCATTGTTGGAAAATGGCCTCGTCCCGATTGGGCAGAGGGCGATGATGCGACAAACGACAAGTGTAAACCCATAGGTGGTGATGCACCTGTTTGTCATATTGAAGGAATGGGATGCATAGTCCCCGTAGGACAGGGATCCCGCATCGTATGCGAGCCGATCTTCATTGGAGACGACTGCGTAAATTTCTAAAACTATTATTTCTTAATCGTTTAAGTGAAGTTTATCATTTGATAATTATGCCTGCGAAGCCCGCTGTAAGGAGTTAAGTATAATGATCCGCGTTAAATATATTACATTGGATGACAATAGAGAACTTGCTTATTTCCCCGAAACTAAGCGGTTCTTTTTTGTAGACGATGAGATGAAGGAACTGATCGGAGACATAAGCCAGGAGAGCAAGCCCGCAGTTATGGAGAAATGGTCTTTGGAAGATGCCGGTTATGAGGAGTATCTGTCTTGCATGGTACGTCCGGTGAAGAAGAGATCTTCTCAAAAGACAGATAAAAAAGTGCTGCGGAGGCTGGTCATACATCTGGCCAATGACTGCAACCTGCGCTGCGTTTACTGCTATGCCAACGGCGGAGTTTACCGCTCGGAGCAGGGTATGATAAGCCGGGAAATGCTGGACAGGATAATGGAAGTCTTTTATGGGGAGTTTGATTCCATCGAAATGTTTCAGCTTTTCGGAGGCGAGCCGCTGCTGGATCTGGATCTTCTGGAATATGCCTGTAAAAGGATCAGGGAACTTGAAAAGGAACATAATGGCAAGTGCACTGTAGGTCTGGTAACAAACGGCACCCTGATAAATGACCGGTTTATCGACATAGTAAAGACATATAATGTTGCCGTGACCATCAGTTATGACGGGACTCCGGAGATAAACGACAGGCTTCGCCCCTTCCCTGACGGTTCCGGCAGCAGTTCATTGATACTCGAAAATATGAAGAAGTACAGGGACGCTGTGGGAGCCTTTGGGATCGAAGTGACATATTCCCAGATCCACGCAGATGCAGGAGTCTCTGTGATGGAAATATATGATCATCTTCATGAAATGTTTCCGGAAGCCGGCATTCATATTGCCCCTGCCGGGGGAACCGATGCTTGCTCATTCGCGTTGCTGGACACGGAAGCTTTTCCCCGCGGTATGAAGGAGTACGCAAGACGGCTTATCAATGATCCGGAAAATCCCTGCAGAGCCTACATGAGTGCGGAATCTACCATAGATCTCCTGGAAGACAAAGAGGCGGAACCGATGAGTATGTTCTGTGGTGCAGGAAACTCCACCTTGTCGGTAAACACAAAAGGGGATATCTATCCCTGCTTCATGCTGACGGATGTGGACGAACTGCATCTGGGAAATGTAATGGAAGACAATGTGTTCCAAAGCGAGCATTTTAAAGATAACTTGTATCGTCTCTTAGCTTTCAGCCAAAAGAAGGGGCACGAAGAGTGCCGCGACTGTTTCATAGATACCGTATGCGGACCGTGCCTGGGACAGCTCCTTCTGAACACAGGGGAGGTATTCAAACTCTCCCCCAGAGACTGCGAGAGATATCGCAGAACCATAGAAGAAGGAATCAAGGGCCTGGCAATACTTTCAGAAACCATGGAAGCCATGGAAGCCAAGGCAGAAGAATAGACTTATGAGAATTTGCAATTTCTCCCTTGCATTCCCCCTCTTCCTGTGATATAGTTGAAAAGCTGTGACCGCCATGGCCACCGGCGCGGGACCCAAGGCCCTTAAAGCATGGCTCCGCGGTCAGACACGGCGCAGACATCTCAAGAATACGGCAGTAACTTGCTGCCGGGAAAGGAACTGACATGAAGGAAGGAATCCATCCCAACTATGTGGACTGTAAAGTAACTTGCGCATGCGGTAACACGTTTATGACGAGATCAACGAAGCCTGAAATGAAGCTGGATGTATGCTCAGCATGCCACCCGTTCTTCACAGGCGCAGCCAAGATGGTCAACCGTGGCGGCCGTGTTGAAAAGTTCAAGAACAAGTACAACCTGTAGGACACATACGCCCCGGCTTTGCCGGGGTATTTTCATGTTGAGCCGGAATGAACGAAAAACTGTAAGCGCCGGATCATGAAGACCGTCCACAACATGTCAGATGTCAACGGCACGGGTTTCACCGCCGGGGCGGGGGAGGACGGGGAACGGAAGCAAAAATAAAGTATACAATTTTTTTTGCGCTGTGATATAATGACAATGGAATTATATGAAACCGGTTTACGGTAGAGAGCATTTTTAAAGGAGGAAAGCAATGGATTACAAAATGATTCTTGACAGAGAATTCGATCATCAGGTTTCGATCGGCCATCTGGGAGACCGCAAACTGTTTTATGATGTGGCTCTGAATTCGATGAAAGCCAAACTTGACGGGATCGTTCCCCCGGAAGAGATCGAGAAATATCTCAAAGAGAGAGCTAACGAAGTAGGCAAGCCGGAAGAGGCTGACATCGCTCCGGAATCCGCTCCAGTTACACTGACGGACGAAAACATTCTGGACAAGCAGTTCGAGCAGATCGCCACCGTGAACTTCGTAGGCGATATGGACCTTCACTACATCGTGGTCCTCAACACCATGAAGGCCAAACTGAACGGAATCCTTCCCGAGGATGAGATCGAGGCATATGTTAAGAAGAGATTCGCTGAACTGAAGAAGGCTGTTGACTTCGAATCCAGATACACCAAAATTGAGGACCAGGATCTGAAGGAGAGCCTTCTTGACAGACAGTTTGAGCAGATATATACAGTGAACTTCCTTAACGATCCCAAACTCCACCAGACTATCGTGGCAAACACCATGAAGGCTAAACTCAAGGGGACCGCAACAGACGAAGAGATCGATGCCTTCGTTGAAAAAAGGTTCAAGGCTCTAAACGCGCTCTTCAAATCGGAGACAGAGTACGAAGAGATCACGGAGATGTAAAGACCATAATTGTGAAAGGACCGCCCAGGCGGTCCTTTTCGATTGCAAAAGGCCCCGCCGCGGGGCGGGTTCTGGGCTGCCCGCACTTCCATCGACACGAAGATCGAAGCGCGAAGTGGGCCGCCGACATGAAGATCGAAGCGCGAAGTGGGCCGCCGACATGAAGATCGAAGCGCGAAGTGGGCCGCAAACCGTGGTTTCGGAGAATGCGGCCCACAAATCGAAGTGCAGAGTGGGCCGCAAACCATGATTTGTGGGAATGCGGCCCACAGATCGAAGCGCAGAGTGGGCCGCAAACCATGATTTCGGAGAATGCGGCCCACAGATCGAAGCGCAGAGTGGGCCGCAAACCATGATTTCGGAGAATGCGGCCCATAAACCGAGGCGCGAAGTGGGCCGCAAACCGTGGTTTCGGAGAATGCGACCCACTTCGTCTGCACCTCACCGTGATGCAGATGGCGATAGCGAATATCAGGGATAAGTACTGGTACCATCTGGGGATGTGGTAGTTGCCGCGGACCCCGATCCAGCAGAATAAGCTGGCCATGCAGTGGATGGATGGGAAAAGATCGTTTGGCTGGTCGCACATGTAGGCCACCCTCACGGTGAAGTCGGCGAAGGATTATCCCGTGCGCTCCGGTCCGCTGGGGCGTCGAGCAATACTTATAGTGAAAACAACCCCGCACCACCTGACAGATGATGCGGGGCAATGGTTTTGAGATACTCTGGGTCACAGACCCATCTCCTCCTTGATTTCCGTGAAAGCCTGGACTGCTCTGTCCAGAGCCTCTTTTGTATGTCCCGCGGAGATCTGAGTCCTGATCCTGGCCTTTCCCTTGGGAACTACCGGATAAGAGAAGGCCGTGACGTAGACGCCCTTTTCCAGAGCTCTTCCGGAGAATTCCTGAGCCACCTTAGCATCGTAGAGCATGATGACGACGATGGGGTGTTGTCCGGGAAGGAGTTCGAAACCTACCTTGGACAGCTTCTCTCTGAAGTAGTCGGCGTTCTCGTGGACTCTGTCCCTGAGCTCTGTGCTGCTCTCGAGGCGCTCGATGAGCTTGAGGGATGCTCCCGCGATGGCCGGTGCCAGAGTGTTGGAGAAAAGATAGGGTCTGGAGACCTGACGGAGAAGGTCGATGATCTCCTTGCGGCCGGATGTGTATCCGCCGGAAGCTCCGCCCATGGCTTTGCCAAGGGTCCCAGTGATGATGTCGATCCTGTCCTGAACTCCGCAGAACTCGGGAGTTCCTCTCCCCTTGTCTCCCATGAAGCCTACCGCATGGGAGTCGTCCACCATGGTGAGAGCATCGTATTCATCGGCAAGATCGCAGATGCCCTTAAGGTTTGCGATGTAGCCGTCCATGGAGAAGACGCCGTCGGTGGCGATGAGGATATTTTGCGCGCCTGCGGCTCTGGCTTCCTCAAGCTTGAGTCTCAGGTCATCCATGTCATTGTTCTTGTAGCGGTAACGCGTGGCTTTGCAGAGGCGGACACCGTCGATGATGGATGCGTGGTTCAGTTCGTCAGAGATGACGGCATCATTCTCGTCCAGAAGCGACTCGAAAAGTCCTCCGTTGGCATCGAAGCAGGACGAGTAGAGGATGGTATCCTCTGTTCCCAGGAACCTGGTGATGGCGGCCTCAAGGTCCTTATGGAGCTTAAGGGTGCCACAGATGAATCTGACGGAGGCGCAGCCGTATCCCCATGTGTCATAGGTGTCTTTTGCGGCCTGGATCAGCTCCGGGTCGTTGGCCAGGCCCAGGTAGTTGTTGGAGCACATGTTGACCACGCTGGGAGCCTTGGATGTGTCGATGACGCCGCCCTGAGGCGTGGTGATGATCCTCTCTTCCTTAAAAGTGCCGGCGGCTGCTATGTCGTCCACTCTTTTTTTGAACTTATCAAGTGCGGATTTTCTCATTTTTTCCTCCTGATCTTATTTGGTCCAGTCAAGAACGATCTTGCCGGACTTTCCTGTATTCATCATGTCGAAGCCCTTCTGGAACTCCGTGTAGTGGAACTTGTGGGTGAGTACCGGGCTCAGGTCCAGTCCGCCCTGCACCATGTAGGACATCTGATGCCAGTTGTCCATGCGGCGGCCATAGATGCCCTGAAGGCAGAGGCCCCTGTCGATGATCTCGTTCATGTCGATGTTTACCGGGACGTTGGAGATACCCAGAAGGCTGATCTTGGCGCCGTTGCGCATGACGGTGAACATCTGCTTAAGCGCCGCGCCTGCGCCTGACATCTCGAGGCCTACGTCGAATCCTTCAACGATCTTGGCCTTCTTCATGACCTCGCGAAGATCGTCTTGGGCGATGTTCACGGTGTAATCCGCGCCCATCTTTTTGGCCAGGCCCAGCCTGTATTCGTTGGTGTCGGTGATGATGACGCGCCTTGCGCCTGCGTATTTGCAGATACCTACAGCCATAATGCCGATGGGGCCGGCACCGGTGATCAGCACGTCCTCACCAACCAGAGGCCACATGAGAGCCGTGTGGGTGGCGTTTCCGAAAGCGTCGAAGAAAGCTACCAGGTTCTCATCGAGCTCGGGATCGATGGCGATCACGTTCCTCTCGGGGATCACAAGATATTCCGCAAAAGCACCGTCCCGGTCAACTCCTACGCTCTTGGTGTTTTTGCACCACTGGATGTTCCCGTTGTGGCAGTTTCTGCAGTGACCGCAGGTGATATGTCCCTCGCCGGAGACCCTCTGCCCCAGTTCGAAGGAGGTGACACCCTCTCCCAGCTCGGAGATTTCTCCCACGTACTCATGACCGATGACCATAGGCGGCTTGATGTGTTTTGCTGCCCAGGGATCCCAGTTGAAGATGTGTACATCAGTACCGCAGATGGCGGTCTTGTGGATCTTGATCTGGACTTCGCCCGGCCCCGCGTGGGGGATGGGCACCTGTCTCAGTTCCAGCCCCGGACCCGCTGTGGGTTTTACCAGGGCATCCATCATTTCTTTCATGATTCCTCGCTTTCCGCCTGCCGGAAAGGCAGGCACTCATATTTTGAAACTGCGAATATCGCAGGATAGCTGCCGAAATTAACGGAGCGCGGAGCTTCGGCCGGCGCGCCTTCCGCGGCCATGTCCAGCGCTGGGAGTCTCGCAAAACACTTCTGAACATGCAGGAGAGGCAGGATCAAGCTCCTGTGATCAGGCACCAGATCACCGGTACGATGAGGGCGGGCAGGAAGTTCAGCACCTTGAAGTCCTTGATGCCCATGATGCCGATGCCGGTCATGGCAATCATGAAGCCGCCGACGATGGACAGCTCCGTCATCATGGCTGAGGATATGAACTCGCCCAGAGAGAGGGTGAGAACGTAGATCCCGCCCTGCCACAGGAATAGCACCCCGGCGGCTATGGCCATGCCGTAGCCATAGGTAGCTGCCAGCACCGTGGAGGTCACCAGGTCCAGTGTGGCGTTTGTGAACAGAAGGGTGTGGTCTCCCCGAAGGGCAGCCTCTATGGGTCCCAGAATGGAAAGGGCTCCGATGCAGTATATGAGGCATCCGGTGGTGAGGCCTTCGATGAGCCTGCCGGATCCGGACCCGGTCTCAAAGTTGCCGGGCAATGCTTCGTCTGCGGCGCCGGTCTCAGAGTTGCCGGGCAATGCTTCGCCTGAGGCGCCGGTCTCAGCCGCCGCATCCCCGACGCTGCCCTTGGGTGACGAGGCCCGCTTCAGCCTCCCGTCAATGTCCAGAAGCGTCCCGCAGAGGACGCCAAGGGCCAGGGCCACGATGAAGAGCACCGGATATTTGCTGTCCGGCATGTTCCGGATCACATTGGACATGCCTATTCCGAAAGCGGCCATGCCAAGAGCCCCGAGAAGGGCGTTCTCGAGTTTTTTGCTCAGGAATCTTTTGAAGGTTCCGCCTAAGAGAGACCCAAGAAGGATCGTGCAGGCGTTGACAATGGTACCGATCATTTTCTTCAGGGGGTGCGCCTTTCCAAACCACACCAATTGAATATTATCATAACACGGGTCAAAAATAAAGTGGAGGGTTTCACCTTTTCAAACTGCGCGATCTGTGATAACATAATAAATTAGGAAAATATGGGAAAAAGGTACTGAACCGATGTTTGACAAGCTCAAATTCATTTTGGAAAAATACGAAGAACTGTCTCTTAAGGTATCGGATCCGGACATCATCGCGGACCAGCCCCAGTGGAAAAAACTCATGAAGGAACTGGGCGAGCTGGAGCCGGTGGCTTTGAAATACAAGGAATATCAGAAGGCAGTCGAGGAAATGGATCAGGCCAAAGAGATGCTGGAACAGGACGACGAGGAGATCAGGGAACTGGCCAAGATGGAGATCGCAGATCTGGAGGAAAAAATCCCCGCCCTGGAGAACGAACTGAAGATCCTCATGCTGCCCAAGGACCCCAACGACGACAAGAACGTCATCCTGGAGATCAGGGCCGGCACCGGCGGAGAAGAGGCGGCGCTTTTCGGCATGGACCTTCTCAGGATGTACCTGAGGTACGCTGAGCGCAGAGGCTGGAAGGCCGAGGTCATCGACGCCAACGAGACTGAGCTTGGCGGCATCAAGGAAGTGGAAGTCATGATCAAGGGCAAGGGCGCGTACTCCAGGATGAAGTACGAGTCCGGCACCCACAGGGTCCAGAGGGTCCCCGACACCGAGTCCTCCGGCAGGATCCACACCTCAGCGGCCACGGTGGCTGTGCTTCCCGAGGTGGACGACGTGGAGGTCGAGATCCGTCCCGAGGACATCAAGGTGGACGTGTACAGAGCATCCGGCCACGGCGGACAGTGCGTCAACACCACCGACTCCGCGGTGCGTATAACCCATCTTCCCACGGGACTGGTGGTGACCTGCCAGGACGAAAAATCCCAGCTCAAGAACAAGGACAAGGCCATGAGAGTCCTGAAGTCAAGGCTTTACGACAAGATGATGAGGGAGCAGGCGGAATCCGTATCAGCTGAGCGAAGATCCCAGATCGGCTCCGGCGACAGGTCCGAGAGGATCCGCACCTACAACTTCCCTCAGGGAAGGGTCACCGACCACAGGATCAACATGACCATATACAAGCTGGCCAGCTTTCTGGACGGCGAGATCGATGAGATAGTTGACGGCCTGATCACTTCCGATCAGGCGGAAAAGATGAAGAACTTCTGAGGCGGCGCGGCGCGGTCTTCGGGACATGTGGCGGCGCGGCCCACACGATAAATACAGGATAATTTGGAAACACTTATACTTTCCACAAGTGAAGAAGATATAGAGAAGGCAGCGGAGATCCTGAGACGAGGCGGGCTGGTGGCTTTTCCCACGGAGACCGTCTACGGACTGGGAGCCAACGCCCTGGACCCGGACGCGGTGAAGCGCGTCTACCTGGCCAAGGGACGCCCCTCCGACAACCCCATGATAGTTCACATCGGGGAGAAGGATGGCCTTCGCGAACTCACGGACCTGATGACCCGGGACATGGAGCTTCTCATGGACGCAGTCTGGCCGGGACCCATGACCATGGTAGTCCCCGCGAAGGACATAGTCCCCAGGGTGACCACCGGCGGCCTGGATACCGTGGCCGTCAGGATGCCCTCGGACGAGACCGCCAGACAGCTGATCATCCAGTCGGGAGTTCCCGTAGCCGCACCTTCGGCCAACCTCAGCGGTCACCCCAGCCCCACCACCTACAGGCACTGTATAGATGACCTGATGGGCCGGGTGGACGCCATAATCTGCGGGAAGGACTGCCAGGTGGGTATAGAGTCCACGGTCATCGACATGACCGGGGGAGACGACTGTCCGCCGGTGATCCTGAGACCCGGCATCGTCACAGCCGAGAGGATCAGCCGGATCCTGGGAAAAGAAGTTTTCCTGGACCCCAGCCTTCTGAAGAAACCGGAGATGGATCCGGCCACCGGAAATCCGGTGACGGGGCAGGATTTCAGGCCGAAGTCCCCGGGCATGAAGTACAAGCACTACGCGCCTCAGGCGGAGATGACCATCTTCAGAGGGCCCCGCGAGGCGGTGCTCAGGGCCATCGGGAGGCGCCGGGACGAACTGGAGGCTCAGGGCCGGAAGGTCGCGGTGATCACCTATTCCGATTCGGAGCAGGAAGTCGCGGCCAGAGAGTTTTTCGCGAGGCTCAGGCAGTGCGACAAGGATGGCACAGATGTGATCCTGGCCTCTGCTCTTAAGGAAGAGGGAGTGGGATTCTCGGTGATGAACAGGATGTTCAAATCTGCAGGATACAACATTGAAGATGTGACGGAGGAAAAGAAGATGTTGATAGCCATTGCAAGCGACCACGGCGGTTTCGGACTCAAGGAAAGCATAAAAGCATACTTCGGTGAGAAGCACCCGGAAATCGAGATGAAGGACCTGGGCACCTTTAACGAGGAGTCCGTGGACTACCCGCTCTACGGGAAGCTTTGCGGTGAGACCGTGGCCAGCGGCGCAGCGGACCTGGGAATAGTCTGCTGCGGCACGGGCATCGGCATATCCATCGCCGCCAACAAGGTGAAGGGGGTCCGCTGCGCCTTAGTGACTTCAGTGGAGATGGCGCACCTTGCAAAGGAGCATAACAACGCCAACGTTCTGGCCCTGGGCGGAAGGACCACGGAGCCTGAAGCGGCCTTCTCCATGATCGAGGAATGGCTCACAACAGAGTTCGCAGGCGGCCGTCACAAGAGGAGAACGGACCTGCTGGATGACATGTAGGAGCCGGGCATGCAGGAAGCGTACGTAGGTGACGTATGAAATCCAGACAGCCAGTACAGCGTTAAGCACGCAGAGACCCGGACCCGGGTGTTTTGCGCTTACATATATTATGAAAAGGAGATTATCATGGGCAAAGTATTAGTATTCGACCATCCGCTTATCCAGCACAAAGTCACTTTAATGAGAAAAAAGGAAACCAACAACAAGGAGTTCAGGGAACTGGCCAGGGAGGTGGTGACCCTCATGGGGTATGAGGCCACCAGAAACCTTCCCCTTACGGACGTGGAGATAGAGACTCCCATCTGCAAGACCACTCAGAAGATGCTGGCCGGCGAGGACATCGCCATCGTGCCCATCCTGAGAGCGGGACTGGGATTCGTGGACGGCATGCTGGCGCTTTACCCCAACGCAAAGGTGGGACATGTGGGTCTTTACAGAGACCCTGTGACGCACATGCCGGTGGAATACTATTGCAAGCTTCCCAACGATATAGACAAGAGGTGGATATTCGTGGTGGATCCCATGCTGGCCACAGGAGGCTCCGCGGTCGACGCCATCAACTCCATCAAACAGAGAGGCGGAAAGAACATCATATTCATGTGCCTCATCGCAGCACCCGAGGGCATCGAGGCCCTCCAGAACGCTCATCCGGACGTTGACATCTACATCGCCCAGGAGGACGAGTGCCTGAACGAGAACGCCTACATCGTGCCCGGTCTCGGGGATGCCGGCGACAGGCTTTTCGGAACAAAATAACAGAAAAAGGAAATCACGACAATGGACGCAACCAAGCTGATACCTGACAACGTCAGCAAATTCGACAACGTATACGATGTACTCAAAGAAAGAGGCTTTATCGAGCAGTCCACGGACGAGGATAAGATCCGTGAACTTCTGAAGACCGAGAAGGTCAAGTTTTACATCGGCTTCGACCCCACGGCGGACTGTCTTCACGTGGGACATTTCATGCAGGTCATCATCATGATGTATATGCAGAAGTTCGGCCATACCCCGGTGGTGCTCATAGGCGGCGGCACCGGTATGGTGGGTGACCCCTCCGGCAGGACTGACATGAGAAAGATGATGGACACGGAGACGGTGGACGAGAACTGCAGACAGTTCAAGAAGCTTTTCGATCAGTTCCTGGACTTTGACGATGAGTGGAAGTACGAGGGCAACGAGGGAGTCTACACCCCCGGCCACCAGAACAGGGAACCCCTGCCCGGCAAAGCGATCGCGGTCAACAACGCCAGTTGGCTCAGGCCGCTTAACTACATCGAGACATTGAGGGAGATCGGCGCCAACTTCAACGTGAACACCATGCTGAGGGCCGAGGCCTTCAAGCAGAGGATGGCCAGGGAAGGCGGGCTGACCCTTCTTGAACTGAACTACATGCTGATGCAGGCCTACGACTTCATGACAATGGCCAGAGATTTTGACGTGAAGGTCCAGTTCGGCGGAAACGACCAGTGGTCCAACATCATCGCAGGTGTGGACCTGACCCGGAAACTCACGGGCAAGGACGTATACGGAATGACATTCTCTCTCCTCACCAATTCTGAGGGCAAGAAGATGGGCAAGACCGCCAAGGGCGCAGTGTGGCTCAGGGCGGACAAGATGAGCCCCTACGATTTCTTCCAGTACTGGAGAAACGTGGGCGATGCTGACGTGAACAAGTGCCTTAGGATGCTGACATTCCTTCCCATGGACGAGGTGGAAAGACTGTCTGCTCTGGAGGGCTCCGAACTGAATAAAGCCAAGGAGATCCTGGCCTTCGAAGTCACCAAGCTGGTCCACGGCGAGGAGGAAGCGCAAAAGGCTCTGGAAGGAGCCAGGGCGGCCTTCGGTCAGGGAGCAGACTGGTCCAACGTGCCCTCTATTGAGATCCCGTCAGCCGAGTTCGCCGGTGAAGGCATGGGCCTGATCAACCTGCTTAAGACCCTGAAGCTGGTGCAAAACACTTCCGACGGATTCCGCACCGTAGAGCAGGGCGGCGTCACAGTGGCCGGCGCAAAAATCACCGACCCCAAGATGAAGGTGACTTTGGAGATGTTCGATGAGGAGGGCATGCTTCTCATCCAGAAAGGCAAGAAGAAATTCATGCGCGTGAAACTGACATAGCCGGGTGATATTTGATAATATGAAGAAGATCAGTCTGAAGGCACTTCCCTGCGGGAAGTGCCTTTTTGTGTAGGCTGGGGTTTTGCGCGGATGCAGGGGGTGCGGGTGTTTTGCGGAGGCTGGGTTTTTGCGCAGATGCAGGGGCAGTGAAGGGCAGGCAGAGTGGACCACAAAAGGGCAATTCAGGCGGATGTGGTCCACTGAGGGACAGTGCGAGTGGACCACAAAAGGGTGTTTCAGGTGGATCCACTGAATGACAAGTGCGAGTGGACCACAAAAGGGCAATTCAGTTGATGTGGTCCACTGAGGGACAGTGCGAGTGGACCACAAAAGGGTGTTTCAGGCGGATGTGGTCCACTGAGGGACAAGTGCGAATGGACCACAAAAGGGCAATTCAGGCGGATGTGGTCCACTGAGGGACAGTGCGAGTGGACCACAAAAGGGCAATTCAGTTGATGTGGTCCACTGAGGGACAGTGCGAGTGGACCACAAAAGGGCAATTCAGTTGATGTGGTCCACTGAATGACAAGTGCGAGTGGACCACAAAAGGGCAATTCAGGCGGATGTGGTCCACTGAAGGACAGTGCGAGTGGACCACAAAAGGGCAATTCAGGCGGATGTGGTCCACTGAATGACAGTGCGAGTGGACCACAAAAGGGCAATTCAGTTGATGTGGTCCACTGAATGACAGTGCGAGTGGACCACAAAAGGGCAATTCAGTTGATGTGGTCCACTGAAGGACAGTGCGAGTGGACCACAAAAGGGTGTTTCAGGCGGATGTGGTCCACTGAAGGACAGTGCGAGTGGACCACAAAATGGAAATTCAGTTGATGTGGTCCACTGAAGGACAGTGCGAGTGGACCACAAAAGGGCAATCCAGGTGGATGTGGTCCACTGAATGACAAGTGCGAGTGGACCACAAAAGGGCAATTCAGTTGATGTGGTCCACTGAGGGACAGTGCGAGTGGACCACAAA
>CAJOKT010000011.1 GCA_905235115.1 uncultured Peptostreptococcaceae bacterium | reverse complement strand
TCGCCGTCTACGATCTTATATTTGGGAAGGTTCACGAATGAAGCCACCCAGGGTTCGCTCTCATAGGCGCCTATGCCTTCCGGAACCTCTGAATCGGCAATACCGTCGAGGAATGTGAATATCCCGGTCCAGGCTCCGTCCGCACGAAGCCAGATATCGACCCTTGCTCCATCCGGCGGTGTTGTGGTGCCGTCTGCGTTCTGCCATGCCTTGGTCACAGAAAGCTCAGTGGTCTCCTGGGTGTTGGTGATGGTCTCACCGTCCAGAGCGTAAGTAGCGGTCTCCCCGCCTTCATATGACACAGTGTATCCCGGCCAACCAGCCGTTTCCGCCACAGTGTATACGATCTCAACTGCCTCGCCCTTATCGTTGACGCGATACTTGGGAAGTCTCACGAATGACGCTGTCCAGGCAGGAGTCTCCTGACCGCCGTACATGATGGATTCAGCATTGTCGATGCCCACCAATGTCACGCTGCAGCCTGTGTCCTCACCGTCTGCATACAGGGTGAACGTCACCTCAGCTCCTTCAGGAGCTGTGGTGCTTCCGTCTGCGTTCTTCCAGGCCTTTGTCACTGATACTCTGGTCAGGATCTGATCGTTGGTGATGGTTCCGCCATCCACCGCATAGGTCTCGTTGTGGTCGCCGTAGCTCACCGTGTAGCCGGGCCATTCTCCGGATTCCACCACGGTGTATTCGATCTCGACCGCCTCGCCGTCAACTGTTTTGTACTTGGGAAGGTTAAGGAACTGTGCCTCCCATGGTGTGGGTTCCCATCTGCCGGCGGTATCGGGATCCTTGTCATCCTCCATACCGTCCAGGATCACCTCAATGCCGGTGGGCTCTCCGTCTGCATAGAGTTCGAAGATCACCTGCGCTCCTTCAGGCACAGCATTGCCCAAATCTGCTCCTGTCCACGATTTTGTGACAGAAAGTCCGGTGTTCTCTTCAGTGTTGGTAACTGTGGCCACATCATCTTCCTTGAGGGCTCCGGCATTTTCGGAGTATGACTCCGTGAAGGGCGGCCATTTCACCGTTTCAGTGAGAGCGTACTCTATCTCCACTGCCATTCCGGAAGCGTCCACGTCATACTTGGGCAGGTTCTGGAAGGTGGCGTACCATGCAGCGCTTTCAAAAGCTCCGATGGCGCTGGCCTCCAGCGGATCGTCGAGCGTTCCGTCCAGCTCAACGCTGTAAGTGTTGCCGCCCCCTGTCAGGGTGAAGGTCACCTTCGCTCCCTGAGGCGGTTCAGTGCTTCCGTCCGCGGTCTTCCACTTCTTCTCGGCGTAGATGTTTATGGCATCCACGAGACCCATGTCTTCGTTTCTGACCATGTAGGGGCTGGCACTGATGTCATCGGCCACGGGCATGGTCACGTAAATGTATCCGAAGTCTACGCGTCCCTCATCGTTCGGTGCCACGATGGCGTTGCTGTTGTTGACCTCGCGGGCAGTGTCAGCCTCAAGAGGTGACATGTAGAAGTTGCTGAGCATGGTATCGCCGTCGGTGAAGATCACAACGTAATCACCGGCCGCAAGATATGCGAACTCGTACTTGCCGTCAGTGCCTGTTGTGGTCACACACTCCTCACCTCTCAAGTTGATGGCGGGAGCCAGATCCGTAACAGTGCTGCTGCTTCTTGAATTCCTGTCGTCGCTGTTGATCGGATCAAAGTCAGTTTTGTTCACAAGTTTCACGGTTACGCCTGCCAGCTTCTTTTCCGTGGCCTGACGGGCTCCGTCGAAGTTCTCGTCATACCATGCCAGACCGGAAAGTATCCTGTTAAGGACGATCCCTCTGGCGAAGGTGACGCTGCCCTTGATGGAGATGGCATTTACGTACTTGTCTCCGGGCTCGTTGTCGGACGGATCGATGACGCAGGCCGCCTCCACCATCTTCTTGGACTTGAGAGGCCCGAGGATGCAGAAAGCTGTGGCATCCGGATCGATCCCAGAAACGGTTCCGTCTGCGTTTACAGTCGCCTCTCTCCAGCGGCAGTTGAATGTGTTGCCGTCCAGGTCGGTCACGGTGCCTGCAATTATGGAGTCATCCTTCCAGAGGCTCACATCTATGTTCCGGACTGCAGAATCCGTGGTGTAAAATACCCTGAGCCCCGTAAAGTCCTTGATGGGCGCGGTCTTGGTTCCGTTGTTATTGGTCAGTTTCACAGACGAAAGCGTGTACGTACCAGAGAAAGATGTTCCGTTTCCGTCACCGTTGTACGGAAGGATGTCTATCATGGGCGCATTGGTCACGTCATTGTTTCCCACGTTCTGCCACGCCATGGTGTAACCGATCTGTGCGCTGATGTCCACGAAGGACTTCTCGGTGAGCTTGCTCAGAGATATTGTGAATGTCCTGATCACGGAGAAGTCAACTTCAGACCTGGTCTCGTATACCTCCTCGTTCATCAGGTGGACATCAGAAGTATCTACCTCTGCGACGTTGGCGTATGTCTGCCCGTTCTCAGCGGAGTTGTCGATGGTCACCGAGTAGAAGATGTCTACCGGATCTGCTCCCACAGGGAAGTCCGCGAATCTGAAGGTGAGGGTCGTCACACCGCTTGTGTTCGTTACCACCTCCGGTTCAGGGAACTCTATGGTATATGTCTGACCGTTCGCCAGAGTAAGTTCATAGGTCTCTCCCGGAAGCGCTCCACCGTTCCATGATCCGTGGTAGCCCGGCGTGGCGCTCCTGGTATAGATGCCGCCCAGCATGGCGTCCTCATTGTATGTGACGCCCTTGGGCAAAGTATCTTTCACGATCAGAGTGGTGGTAGAAATGAAGTCAGACTCGTTGGGCACTCTCTGATAGAGCCTCGTGGTCAGTCTGAAGTCCACGATGTTCTGGTTCTCGTCCATGTTGTAGACTTCCTTGGTGGCGCCTGACTCTTTCACCTGAAGGATATATTTGGTTATGCCCGGGCGGAAAGGTATGATGTACAGAGAGTCTCCTCGAACTGTACCGTTGGGGCTGTGTCCTCCCGTGTACACACCGTTCTCATCGTAAGTAGCTTTGACGTAATACCTGTCCACATTGCCCCTGTATGTAGGATGATCAAAGAGGTACTGCTGCTCGCTCGTGGCTGTCCCGCTCTGGATATCCATCCTGCTTACAATGTCTCCGTCGGTCTCCGCAGAAAATCCTGCATCCTCATATGTCTTTGCAGTCTCTGCTCTTAAGGTCGATCTGATAGACATAGCCCATCATCGCATCATCCCTTACCTTTATAAGGTTCTTGAATGTTGCATACTTGGTACTGGAACTCTTGGTCAAAGATCTGGCCTCGCCCAGAACACCGACGCAGACTTTTCCATCCGCGACAAGATCTGCATAAGACTCATAGTAAACCAGCTCATCCTCTTGCGTTGTGCTCTGTTCGTAGTCATATGCTTTAAAGGTAACATTTGATACATATGTTGTAGTCAGACTGCCGGTAGACGAATTGACATACCATACGGTACCGTTTTCATCGGTGCTGTCCGGCTTCAGGCCGTAGTGCTCCCAGCCCGTTCCGTCCGGTTTGGCGGCAAAAAGAAATTTACTGCGCTGGTATCCGGAATGCTCTGTATTGGACATTCTTCCGGCCTCGCTGTTGAGTCTCACGCCTGCATCGTCAAAGAGGACCAAAGCATTAGATCCGTATGAGGAGTTCAGGACATCACTGTTCTTCCCTAATCCTACTGAAGTTCTCCACCAGAAGCTTATGGGCTGTGATACTTCCGCCACATCCTTGCCATTACCCTGTGCGGGACCCACCTTGGTTATTCCGGGAATGGAGGATGCGTCATATATCCAGTACAGGTCCGTGATCGAAGGTGAACTATACTTGACGGAAGCATCATATGAGCCGGCTATCCATCTATAGGTCTCCGCAGTGAAGGACAGCTTATCATCGCTGGTCCGCTCCTGGTTGCTTGTATCCGTCACCTGTGTGTACCCGTCGCCTGGTTCGCCTGTGCCCACATAGTAATTACCATCGGCATCTCTGTATCCGACGTTTATGTCGCTGGCGGATGTGGCCACAAGGGAAGAATCCTCCACGAAGAAGGTTTCGGTACCTGAGCCGTATGCGGTTCCGTCAGCTGTGGTGTGGTCTTCCAGTCTTTCACCGTCCGGTGAGATCAGCGGAAGCACTACCCAGAGTTCCGCGGCAGAGAAACATCCGATGTGGCAGCTGTTCTCTATTCCCATTCTGGGATCCCAGTATATATTAGCGCTGTACTGCCAATCGAGAAGCAGCCCGTTCTGTGCGGGGAACCAGGCAGAATTGAATTTGTAGTTTTTGATGGTATATCTTATGGTGTCATTATCTATGCGCTGAACAGACCATGTGCCGCCGTCATAGCAGCTTGCGGTGCCCCACATGTTACCGTCCGTAAGCTTATCGTTTGCACCCTTTTTATTGTACGGCGCAACATAACGGGGGAACCCTTCAGTTGTGAACTGGGAGACACTTCTTCCGTCCTGCTGTCCTGATCCGCCTTTGTTTCCCTCGGTACTCCAGATAAGAGGCGCGAATCCGGCCTCTGCACCTGTATAGTCCATGGGATATACGGCGCCATTGGGGCTGTTCGGAGTAAACTTGCCGGAGAAATTGATGTCCAGCTGAATGTCCCCTCTGGGGAATTCTATGCCCTTAAGGTTCTTGTCGCTTCTGCTGTTATACAGCTGGACCGTGATGCCCATGCCGTATCCGCGGCCGTAGACCGATCCTGCATCCTTGTCCAGAGCCAGATCGTTTCCCGTGCTGAAGTCAAAGGTTCCGAGAATGCCTCCGATGCCCCAGATGTTGCCGTCAGAGTTGTATGTTTTGAGCTGAATGTTGTATCTCGGGAAAGCAGATACGATTACAGTGGGAATCGCAACTTGTACCAGCTCCTTGCCTCCGTTCTGGGCCTGAGCGTGGGTGGCATCGTTCCCGCAGACATGGGTCGTATCCACGACGTCCACTATGCCGTCATCGTTGGTGTCGCCGAAATCGTTGTACTGGCACCATACGTAGATCAGAGGCTTGATTGTGGAGCCGTTGATCATGGCGCCTGCGTTCACGTCGAATTCTACTGATGAAGAGGCAACGGGCAATACGTTGTCCGCCTGCTCATCGGCCACCAGGTGCAGATAGCCCTGAACGTAGGAATATGTCTGAGTCACACCGTTAACGGTGAAATCCTTCTTGCCTATTTTGCGGTTCAGCTTGGTGTTGGCCGAATCGGTCTTCATCCAGCTGATGGAGTCCTGGACCACATAGGCTTCTGAGCCGTCGGGATCCAGGGGATCGCCGTTCTCGTCAGCCATGAGGATCAGGAAACCAACGTAGCCTTCCTTGTAGTAGTTCTCGGAATAGCTCTTGGTCTGGTAGATCACCTCATAGTGGATGGAGTCGAAGCTCCTGACTATGTTGTTCGTGGCAGTTGAATCGTCTCCCGGCAGATTGTCGGCGTCCCACGGAGCAACACCCGTCTGGTAGGTGGAAGGATCCACCCAGGCCTTCGTGACGTACTGGTCGTCACTGTCCAGAAGGGGCAGGATCTGAGACGAATTGTAGGTCTTGATGGTCCTGACGTAGGTGGGTGAGACCTGCTCGCCTGTTGCTGTCTCAAATATGGCGAACTGAACGGTGTAGATCACATCGTTTACCGGCGAGAGAACGTAGCTCTCTCCCATGTCCCACTCGAAGCCTTCCTCTGTTCCTGTTACGTCGATGATCTGGAAGGAATAGCGTGAACGGATCTCTTCGTCGATGACCACGTTTCCTTCTCCGTCGTAGACCTCAAAGGTGGCTCCTCCGATCCATTCGAAAAGCCTTCCCGCGAATGCGTCCGTGTCCAGCGGGAAGTCATCGTTCAGCGCCACCGTGTAAGTCTCGTCACGGTTTTCAGGCGCCTTCTGCTCCTGCATGTCCTCGGTGGTGTCCCTCACACCCGTGTCCGAAGTGTCTTCAGGCGTGACTTCCGGAGTCACATCCGGTGTGTTTTCTGTGTTGTTCTCAGGGTCGTCCGCCGGAGCTCCTCCTGTATTGTCTTCCGGGGTGTCCGTCGGAGTTCCTCCTGTGCTGTCCCCCGGATCGTCCGCCGGGGTTTCTCCTGTGTTGTCCCCCGGAACGACCTCCGGAGTGTCATCCTTGGCAGTTTCCGTGTTGTCTTCCACGGTCACTTCCGTGTTTCCTTCCTCAAAAAAAGGACCCTCCCCATTGACCTCATCGGCGTAACTCACGCTCACCGATACCGGTAAAACGGTAAAAGCCATCATGATGGATAGGATCACAACAAATACTTTCTTCAAATAATTCTTCATGGCAGCCCCTGTCTTCCCTTTACAAAACTGACATATAGATACCCCTTTCATATCCCATGTATTATACTATATACCGTTCTGTGCTACAATAATTTTTTGCGGTGCCGTTTAATTTATTTGTCGTATGCTATTTCTATGATTTGCATCAAAAAAAATGGGCCGGACACAATGGTCCGTCCCAAATTATGATCGGTTTTCAGGCCAGGAAACCGTTGACGATCTCCTCTTCAGCCTCTTCCTGGGTGAGGCCCAGGGTCATGAGTTTGATAAGCTGGTCGCCGGCGATCTTGCCGATGGCGGCCTCGTGTACCAGTGACGCGTCGATGCAAGCCGCGTCCAGTTCAGGCACTGCCAGCACCCTGGCATGGCATCGTCCATGAGGATGGCGTCGCACTCGGTGTGTCCCGTGCAGGCAGCGTTGCCTACGATCCTCGAAGTGTACTTCTGATAGGAATGCTCCCTCGCAACGGATCTGGATACCACGTCCGCCGATGAACCGTCGCCGTTCAAGAGCGTGGTGTACACCGACTCGGCGTGCTGCTCGCCGTGGGTCATGAGACGCTCGCGGATGATCAGCTTGGCTCCCGCCTTCAGTTCGGACTTGGTAGTCCTGATGGTGGAGTCCACGCCTTTGATCTGGACCATCTCCATCTCGACGGTGGAATCCTCCTCCATGTATACCTCGGTGACGGGGTTCAGGATGCGCTTGCCCATGCCGTCGCCGGAACCGTAGTGGTTCTCCACGTATTTGACGTGAGCACCCTTGCCCACGAAAAACCGGTGGATGCCGTCGTGCTGGGAGTCGTCCGCTCCGCAGTTGTGGATGCCGCAGCCTGCCACGATGGTAACGTCTGCGCCTTCGCCCACGAAGAAATCGTTGTATACCACGTCCACCATCCCGCTTTCGTCCATGACTACGGGGATGTAGACCGTCTCGCCCTGAGCTTCGGGCTTGATGGTGATGTCGATGCCCGGCACGTCCGTCTTGGATGTGATGTTGATGTGGTCGGTGACCGCTCTTTCAGCCAGTCCGCCGTTGGCCCTTATGTTGAATGCGCCGTCCGGCCTGCAGGTCAGCCCTGCGATAGTTTCGAGAAGGTTCTTCTGGGCCCGTGTAAGTTCAGCCATCAGTTCACACCTCCATCCATTATTTTGCCGCAGAAACCGCCCTCCAGGGTGGCTCCCAGGATATCGACCATCATGTCCTCCTTGCGGCCGGTCTTCTTGATCCGGCCGTCCTCCAGAAGGATGATCTGATCAGCGATGTTCAGGATCCTCTCCTGGTGGGAGATGATGAAGATGGTGCCCTTGGTCTTTTCCTTCATGGAGTCGAAGACCTCGATCAAGTTCTGGAAGCTCCAGAGGTCGATGCCCGCCTCAGGCTCGTCGAAAAGCGTCAGGCTCGTGCCTCTTGCCAGCACCGTCGCGATCTCGATCCTCTTCAGTTCGCCGCCCGAAAGTGATGAGTTCACCTCTCTGTCGATGTAATCTCTGGCGCAAAGCCCCACTTCGCTGAGATACTCGCAGGCCTCTCCCGTGGAAAGCTCCATGCTGGAAGCGATCTTGATCAGGTCGGAGACCTTGATGCCCTTGAATCTCACGGGCTGCTGCAGGGCAAAGCTGATGCCCATCCGGGCACGCTCGGTGATGGACTTCTCTGTGATGTCCTCTCCGTTATAGATGATCCGGCCGGACGTAGGCTGCTCGATGCCCATGATGATCCTGGCCAGCGTGGACTTGCCGGATCCGTTGGGTCCGGTGACCACGTAAAACATATCTTCGTCAAGCTCGAGACTCACATTGTCAAGAATCCTCTTGGTCTCTCCTGTCTCCTCCCTGACTTCAAAAACAATATTTTTAAGTTCAAGCATTCTCTTTTCCTCTCATTGCGGGGCTGTCTGTTCACGCCTCGCCCGATGAACTATACCACATCGGCCGGCCGCAAAACATTCCCTCCCGCAATCAAGCGCAAAATATTCACTCCCGGCTATTTCACACAGACCGTCTCGATCTCCACCAGACCGCCCTTGGGAAGAGCTCCCACCTGAACGGCGGATCTTGCGGGATAGCAGGCGTCGTCGAAAAACTCCGCATAGATGGCGTTGACCTTTGCAAAATCTCCCATGTCCGTAAGGAAGACCAGTGTCTTGGCCACGTTGTCCATGGTCATTCCGTCGGCCTCCACGATGGCCTTTACGTTGAGAAGAGCCTGTCTAGCCTGGGCCTCAACGCCCTCCGGCAAGCTGCCCGTCTCGGGGTCCAGTCCAAGCTGGCCGGATGTGAATACGATGTTTCCGCAGTCAACTGCCTGTGAATAGGGGCCGATGGCTCCGGGTGCGTTTTTTGTAACAACAGGTTTGTTCATGATGTACCTCCTCCCGGCCGGGATCTGCCGCGCCGGGTGTTTTGCTCGGGCTCCGCGGCCCGAACCGTTTAAAAAAGGCCCGCATACGCGAGCCTTTATCTAGACTTGGATCATGCGTCAGCTTCTTCAGCCTTGTGAGCCTCAATGATCTTCTGTGCATTGGCTGCAGGCACTTCCTGATAGCGGTCGAACTCCATGGTGAAGGAGCCTCTTGCCTGAGTCATTGACCTGAGCGCGATGGCGTAATCGAAGAGCTCAGCCTGGGGTGCCTCTGCGTGGAGCAGCTGGCCTCCGCCGATCTGGGGATCCATACCCATTACGACGCCTCTCCTGGTGGGAAGGTCGCCCATGACGGATCCTACGTACTCGTCCGGAACCAGGATGTTCAGCTTCATGATGGGCTCAAGCAGGCAGGGCTTAGCCTCAACGATGCCCTTCTTGAATGCCAGCGATGCTGCTGTCTTGAAGGCGTTTTCGTTGGAGTCTACCGGGTGGTATGAACCGTCATAGAGGACTGCCTTGACGTTCTGCACCTTGCATCCTGCAAGGGGACCCTTTTCCATGCACTCGAGAAGTCCCTTCTCGACTGCGGGTACGTACTGCTTGGGTACTGATCCTCCGAAGAGCTCTTCTGAGAATTCAAACTCCTGCTCAGAGGGTGAGAATCTGATATGAACGTCTCCGTACTGTCCGGAACCGCCGGTCTGCTTCTTGTGCTTGCCCTGAACATCGGATGTTCCCTTGATGGTCTCACGGTAAGCGATCTTCTGTGGAACTACGTTTACGGCAACACCGTACTTGTCCTTAAGCTTGGAAAGAGCGATGGCGAGCTGGATCTCTCCCTGGCCGCCGATAAGGGTCTGTCTGGTCTCCTTGTTTCTCTGAAGGACCAGCGACGGGTCTTCTTCCATGAGCTTCTGGAAGCCGGATGAAAGCTTGTCGTCAGCACCCTTGTCAACAGGAACGATGGCCTGATACAGAGTGGGCTGCGGGAAAGCGATGGGATCGAGTACCACTTCGTTGTTCTTCTCGGAAAGTGTGTCTCCCGTCTTGGTGAACTGGAGCTTGCCTAAAGCGACGATGTCGCCTGCAACCGCTGTGGGGCACTCGCCCTGCGTCTTGCCTCTTAGGAAGAACATGGAGCCCAGCTTCTCGTCCTTCTCTGTGGTGTGATTGTAAAGGGTCATTCCCGGTGTAAGCTTGCCGGAAACCACCTTTGCAAGGGAGATCTTTCCGAGGAAAGCGTCTGCCAGGGTCTTGAACACGAAGGCCACGGGGCGTCCGTTCTCGTCGCAGTCAGCCTTGGGAACTACGTCGATGATCTTCTGGAGAACGTCCTTGACTCCCTCTCCCGTAATTGCGGAGCAGGTGAATACCGGGCAGATGTCCCCCTGCTTGATTCCCTTGGACAGTCCTGTGTTGAACTGCTCGTCAGTGAACTCTCCGGCGTCGAAGTAGATCTCCATCAGCTCCTCATCCACCTCAGCGATGGCTTCGGAAACCGCATCTCTGTCGTCCAGTGTGACCACGGAAGTTCCGAACTTAGCCTGAAGGTCAGCCACCACCTGGTCAACATTGACGTTGTCCTTATCTATCTTGTTGATTATGAAAAACCTGGGAGCGTTGTTCTTCTTGCAGGCCAGCCAGGCTTTCTCTGTTCCCACCTGGACTCCGGAAGAAGCATCCACCAGAATTGCAGCTGCCTCAGCCGCTCTCAGTGCACCCTGGACTTCACCGGCAAAATCGAAAAATCCCGGAGTGTCGAGGAAGTTGATCTTCACCTTGTTGAACTCCACCGGTACGATGGTGGTGTTGATGGAATATCCCTTTTCGATCTCCGTCTTGTCATAGTCGGATACCGTCGTTCCGTCCTCGACCTTGCCGAGTCTGGAAATGACGCCTGTCGCCAAGAGCGCAGCATCGAGGAAAGTGGTCTTGCCGCTTCCGCCGTGGCCGAGCAAAGCAACGTTTCTGATGGTCTCTTTGTTATAGCCTTTCATATATGTTTTCCTCCTGAAATAATATACCTTTGTGACGGTGTGCTGACCGACACACACCTAAACTAGATTATATCAAAGGGCCTGTACATTATCAATGATTTTTTACGGCCCTCCGCATGTCTTCTCCGCAAAAAACGCGTTTCAGGATGTGAGGCGCGCCCGCCCGGTACGTCTTGTATCAAAACACTTCATTTCAGGACGTCCCTCCGCTGAAAAGGCGCCCTCATCTTTGGGGCGCCTTCATGTCTGACTTTAATATTCAGCGTTTCTGGGTGTTCTGGGGAAGGGCTGCACATCTCTGATGTTGTCGATCCCCGTGAGATACATGATGATCCTGTCGAAGCCAAGGCCGAAGCCGGAGTGCTGGACTCCGCCGTACTTTCTCAGGTTCAGGTACCACCAGTAATCATCCTCGTTCATGCCCAGGCTTCTGATGCGTTCGGTGAGCACGTCCAGGCGCTCCTCTCTCTGAGAGCCGCCAATGATCTCGCCCACCCCGGGCACCAGGCAGTCGCAGGCGGCCACGGTCTTGCCGTCATCGTTCAGCCTCATGTAGAAAGCCTTGATATCCTTGGGATAGTCTGTGACGAAGATGGGTTTCCTGAAGATCTCCTCTGTCAGGTATCTCTCGTGCTCGGTCTGAAGGTCGATGCCCCACTCGACGGGATACTGGAACTGCTTGCCGGAAGCCTTGAGAAGCTCCACTGCTCTGGTGTAGGGCACCCTCTCGAACTCGGATCCCAGAATGTGGTTCAGTCTCTCAAAGAGGCCTTTGTCCACGAAATTGTTGAAGAACTCCATCTCCTCGGGGGCATTTTCCAGGGTGTAGCTTATGATGTACTTTATCATATCTTCCATGACCTTCATGTCCCCTTCAAGATCGCAGAAAGCCATCTCCGGCTCGATCATCCAGAACTCGGATGCGTGGCGGGCGGTGTTGGAGTTTTCTGCTCTGAAGGTGGGGCCGAAGGTGTACACGTCCCTGAACGCCAGGGCGAAGATCTCCGCCTCCAGCTGGCCTGATACGGACAGGTTCACGGATCTCCCGAAGAAATCCCTGGAGAAATCGACCTTGCCGTCCTCAGTCCTGGGCACGTTATCCAGATCCAGGGTGGTCACCCTGAACATCTCGCCGGCGCCCTCAGCGTCGGAGCCTGTGATGATCGGCGTGTGGACGTATACGAAGCCCCTCTCCTGGAAGAACTTGTGTATGGCGTAGGCCACCACTGAGCGGACTCTGAACACCGCGCTGAATGTATTGGTCCTGGGTCTCAGGTACGCGATCTCTCTGAGATACTCCCTGGAGTGTCTCTTGGGCTGCAGGGGATAGTCCGGTGTGGAGGTTCCTTCCACGGCCACCTCTCTGGCCTTGATCTCGAAGGGCTGCCTGGCCTCCGGGGTCAGGGTCAGGATCCCTCTCACTGCAATGCCGGAACCCACGTAGCACCTGGCGATCTCGTCGAAATTATCAATGGAGTCCTCCTCATATACCACCTGCACTGACTTGAAGAACGACCCGTCGTTCAGGTCTATGAATCCGAACTTGTTGGAATTGCGGTTGTTCCTAACCCATCCTCTCACCAGGATCTCCCTGCCGCCGTAAAGTTCAGTCGTGCGATACAGATCTCTTACTAATGTCGTTTCCATTTGGACTCCTTTCCGTTCCGACCCCGGGGCCGGGTGTTTTCTGCGGGCGTCACGCCCTTATTTCATCAGAACCAGTTTCTCGAATATGTATCCACGTTTTCTACATATTCCCTGTGGCTTTCTCTGTTTCTTGCCATTCCTCTGTAAAAACTGTTCATTTCTCTGCTTGTCTTCAGCTCGCCTTCGGTTTCGTGGCTCTTCTTTATGGCATCGTCAAGGGATGCCATGAGATCGGCGGCCAGGTCGTCGTAGCTCTTCACCTTGTCATAGACCGCGTACTGCAGATCCTCCGACTTGCCTTTTCCCGCAAATCTGGCATAAAGCTCCTGCAGGTCTCCCGTGACCTTGCCTTCCCCTGCCTCCTTCTTGTAGACCCTGTAGGCGCCGTCTCCGGAGGTCAGGTCCTTCACCTTGCCGCTCTTGAAGTATTCGTAGAGAGTGGCCACGGGCACCAGGGAGCGGTACTCGGGATTCAGGGCCTGAGGCGCGTAGAACTTGTCCAGCATATTCTCGGTCTCATTCTTCTCCCGGTTGTTCTTGACGATCTCCGCGTCGATCTCGCTTAAGTCGATATCCTGAAGGTCCTTCTTCACCTTTTCGTGATCTCTGATTATCTTCTGATAATCTCTGAGATCGTTGTTGAGGAGCTCCAGGGTGCTCTCCATGATCTTTTCCTGCTCTTCCTCGTAGGCTGCCCTGGCCTCCTCTTCACGCCGGAAGTGCTCAGACTTGCCGGTGACGTACTTGTACACCTCGATGCCGAGAAGCACCAGCACCGGAAGCACCAGGATGAACAGTAGCGCTCCGGGGAACTTCAGGATCCCCCAGCTCACCTTGGCCAGAAGGAGGATCACATAAAGCAGGATAAAAACTCCAAACACTATGGCGCAGACCTTTGGGTCCGGTTTGGGAGTAAAGCTGTATACCTTCTCCCTGTATTCCCTCTTCTGGTAGTCGTTTATTCTCTTTTCTACGTTTTCTTCTTTTTCCCGGAAGGACTTGATGGCCTCGTCCTCGGCCTCCACCTTTTTCACCGTCTCGGCTTCCTTCATCTCAAGGCTCCAGCCGATGCGATTGATGCCGTATCTCATGAGCTCCAGGTCCGCTGCCCTCCTCAGGTATTCGGTGACCCCGATGGCATTCTTTTCAACGGCGGCGGTGTATCTTGCGCCGGGAACGCTCTCGCCGATGAGCGCAGCCTTCTTTTCGGCTGTGCTGTTCTCCCCGGCTCCGTCCCCGGAAGACACCGCATATCTTGAAGCCTTCGCCCCGCACTTGGAGCAGAAAACATCCTTTTCAGTCAGTACATTCCCGCATCTGGAACAATATTTCATTATTTCCTCCCCTTTCTCAAAAAACAAAAAATCCCCTTATCGTATACAAAGTGATTATACCACAACGTATCCGGCATTTCCATACCGACGGAAGGGGATTTTATACTGTTTTGGAAAATCTATCCCCTGGAGGCGATGAGCTCCGCCAGTTTAAGCGTCACCCTGAGGGCATTCTCGAAGGCGTCCATGGGCAGGAACTCCGCGGACGAATGGAAGTTCAGAGCCCCTGTGAAATAGTTGGGCGTGGGTATACCCTTTGTGGATATGAACGACCCGTCGGTGCCTCCCCTCATAGCCTTGATCTTCGGCGCGACTCCCACTTCCCTGAGAGCTTCAAGCAAAAGATCCACGCACTCCCTGTTCTCATCAGTCAGAGCGTCCAGTATGTTTCCGTATATGTCCTTCATTTCAAGAGAGATCTCCGCCCTTGGATACCTGAGCCTTACGATCTCAAGGGCCTCCTGAAGGACCCGCTTGCGATGCTCGTATTTTGCACGGTCGTGGTCACGGATGTCGATGACCACCTTGCCGGTTACCCCGTCAGAGTACATTTCGGACACCCACAGGTAGCCCTCCCTGATCTCCGTGTGCTCCGGCACCTCTGCCTTGTCCAGGAGATCCGCGTAGTCCCGCATCACCATGCAGGCGTTGACCAGATTGTTCTTGGCGCTCATGGGATGTGCGGAGATGCCCTTTACCGTGAGCACCGCCTCCCCGGCGTTGAAGGTCTCATAGACCACCTCCCCCTGCTCGCAGCAGTCGATGGTGTAGGCGAACTCCACAGGGAACCTTGAAAAGTCCATGAGCTTGGCGCCTCTCAGCCCGGTCTCCTCGTCGGGGGTGAAGGCGATGTAGATGTCCCCGTGCTCCCTCTCAGGGTCCTCCTGAAGGATCTCCAGGGCAGTCATGATGTTGGCCACAGCCGCCTTATTGTCCGCCCCCAGCACCGAGGTGCCGTCGGAGACTATTATGTCCTGACCGATGTAATCGCTGAGTTCGGGGTGCTCCGCCGCTCTTATATAAAGCTGCTTCTCAGGATTCTGGAGGATGTCGCCTCCCTGATAATTACGGATCATCAGAGGGTGCACCTGAGGTTCCAGCCCCACCGCCACCGTATCCATGTGGCAGCACCAGCCAACTGCGGGAACCGGTGCGTGGCCCGGGCTGAGGCGTGCGGGAAGATGCCCGTAAACTATGCCGTGCTCGTCTGCCGAGACCTCGGTGAGTCCCAGCCTCTCCAGCTCCTTTCTGAGAAGCTCCGCCATCTCCCACTGTCCCCGGGACGACGGGATCGCCGGGTTCGAGGGATCGCTCTGGCTGGCGATCTCCGAATATCTGTAAAATCTTTCTGCAAGTCTCTCCTTAAGTGTGGGGTCCATGATTTTCTCTCCTCGGCGCGCGTCGCGCGGCGTGCGCGGTCTGACATCCTGTCGTTTAATTGTTACGTCGTTGACGAATTATGCACTTTTTGCGCAATTTCAGCGCTTCCGTGCACCGGTTACCATGCAAAACATGTTTTTTGCGCATGGATCGCACATCAGCGCAAAACATTTCGCTCTCCATGTCCTGATTTTACCCCCTGCGCGCCCAATATTCAAGAGGAAGGCCCTCCGGCAGGAGCCGGAGGGCCTTGATCGAAAGGTATCGTTAAGTTTGAAGATCATGTATTTTGCCGGACATCAGCCCCAGGGACCTCCCTGGCCCTGGCCGGGACCTCCGCCCATGCCTCCGGGGCCGCCGCCCATCTTACCGCCTCCGGGGCCGCCGCCCATCATCTGAGACGTGATAGTGGTGAGCTGCTGACCGTTTGCTGAAACGGTGCCTCCGGTGAAATATACCTGCCCGTCGAAGTCGAAGGGTGACTGCGCAACAATGTTGATCTCACCGCCCGTGATATAAAGGTCCCCGTTCACGTCCACAGCGTCGGTGTCTCCCTGTCCCATGGAGATATCGTAGGTTCCGCCGTTGAATTCAACTGTGCACCGGACGGATGCGGACTTCTGCGCCCCGTTGATGCCGTCGTCCGTGGCATAGATGGTGACGTCGCCGCCGTTAAGCTGCACATAGGTGGCTTCCAGGCCCTCAGACGCGGAGATATTGAAGGTGCCTCCGTCTATCTCTAGGTATGTGGTGGCGTGTATGCCGTCGTCTGCCGCATCGATTATGAAGGTGCCTCCGAGGATGTATACATAGCCGATGGTATCGTCGTCATCGTCCTCAGCCTTGATGCAGTCATCTCCTTTAAAGCTGAATGTTCCGTCTGCGATCTCGATGTAGTCATGAGCGGTGAGGCAGTCGCCCTGTACCGTGAACTCGTAGGTCCCGCCGGTGACCTTGAGGCCGTCCTTGGATACCACCGCGTGATCAGTTGATGTGATCACCAGGGTGCCCAGACCGTTCAGCACCAGGTCGTCTTTTGAGAAGATCACACCGTCAAGGTTGGTGTCCCCGTCCGCCTGGAATGTTCCGGTGACCTTCAGGGTGTTGACACTGCCCTCTGTCGTTGTGACGAAGACCTTGTCCGCGCTGAGCACATATATGGCAGGGGCGGAATCATTGGTTATCGTCACACCGTCCAGCACCAGCTGCACCTTGGCGTTGTCGTCGGCGCAGTCCACTCTGACCGTCACATTGGCAGCCATGCCCTGGAGCACATAGACTCCCGCTTCTGTGATCTCGACGTCCTGCCCGTCGGATACCGTGTAGTACACCGCGTCCGTCAGGTCCGCATTCTGCGTGAGATCGCGCTCCGTGAACATGTCTGCAGTGTCGATCACCGAGTTCTCATAGACACCGTCGACGGAGGTCACCACCGCCTCATATGGCGTTGTGGCTGTTGTCTCCTGCGCCTCCGTTTCAGCGTTTGTTTCTGTCTGTGTATCCTGTGCCGCCCCGCAGGCCGCCATGGTGAAAACCATTACAGCGGCCAGGATCGCGGCCAAAAATCTTTTGATTTTCATTGTTTGACCCTCCCTGTTTTTAAAAGGTTCTCTATTTGATGGTACCAAATTATCAGGCGAACCTTAAAGAAAGGTTGAAAGGAAGATGATTTTTTGGGCAGCGGGCCGGACCTTCGCGAAACATCCGCTCGCGGCCTGCATCCGCCTCCATCCCGCCGAAAAGAGGCACCCCGGGGCGCCTCTTTTCACACAAATATATATTTATTTGTTCCTGAACTCCGCGGGGCGCTTCTCCAGGAAGGCGGCCATGCCTTCTTTCTGGTCCTCGGTGGCGAAGCACTTGCCGAAGTACTTGTTTTCCACGCGAACGCCGCCGTCGATGTCAAGCTGATAACCCTCGTCGATGGCTTTTTTGCAGTTGGCCACGGCGATGGGGGCGTTTTTCACGAAGGAGGCCATGATGGCATTCACCGTGTCCATCAGCTCTTCCGGAGCAACCAACTTGTCCACCAGGCCCAGTTCGTAGGCTTCCTGTGCGCCGGTGACCCTGGCGCTGAAGATCAACTCCTTGGCCTTGGAGACGCCGATCTTCCTGGCCAGTCTCTGGGTCCCGCCGAAGCCCGGAGTGATGCCCAGGCCCGCCTCGGGCTGGCCGAACTTGGCCTTTTCGCTGGCCACGATGTAGTCGGTGGCCATGGCGAGCTCGCAGCCGCCACCCAGCGCGAATCCGTTGACCGCAGCGATGACGGGGATGTCCAGAAGCTCGATCTTCCTGAAAACTCCCGCGCCGAATACGCCGAAGTCAAAGCCTTCCTGCTCATTCATCGTGCTCATGGCGGCGATGTCCGCGCCGGCCACGAACGACCTGCCGGCGCCTGTGATGATGAGGCCGCGCACGTCTTTATCAGATTTTATCTCATCGAGCACCTTGTCGAGATCCTCCAGCACCTGCCTGTTCAGTGCGTTCAGCGCCTGCTCTCTCGAAATGGTGACAGTCGCGATGTTTCCGTTCACTTCATATTTGAGTGTTTCGTACATTTTTCTCTCCTTATTTAGTCCAGTGATCATCCTTTTGGCGTGGTGCGGGGCTCCTCCCCTCCCACACAGCCATTATACACCGCAGCGGCGGTTTTTCCAATATGCAATTGATGAGAGCCGTGCTCGCACCTGCACGCATCCCTGCACGTCCCGCCACAAAAGTTTTTTGCGCAGGGCTTGTTTACACCCTCTCTTATGGGGTAAAATACTCACGTAAGTCAGGAATTACAAGGGCGCAAGCCATTAAGGAGGAAAATATGCCAGTTGCAATTACCAAAGATAATTTTGAAACAGAAGTTCTCAAGTCAGAGAAGCCGGTGCTCATCGATTTCTGGGCAAGTTGGTGCGGCCCCTGCCGCATGCTGAGCCCCGTTGTGGATGAAGTGGCTGAGGAACATCCCGAACTCAAAGTGGGCAAGATCAACGTGGACGACGAGTCGGAGCTTGCCATGCAGTTCGGCGTCATGAGCATCCCCACCCTGATCTACTTCGAAGGCGGCGAAGCCATCGAGAAGTCCGTCGGCGTCATTCCCAAGGAGAACATTCTGGCGCTCTGCAGACTGTAGTTCTTAAGACTGCGATACATCGTATAAAACAGGGGGTAGAGAAATGAAAACACTCAGAGCAATTTTTCCTGTGGTCCTTGCCACCACACTGATCGCCATGGTCCTGGTCATGGGCACTCAGATCAAAGGCGAGACGGATCTTGAGGAAGAATAAAGAATTCAAAATGAAGACCCCGCGCTGATGCGCGGGGTCTTCATATATGCGTATGCCCCCGGCCTTCTGCCTGGGGCATGTGTTTTGTACCCTACCGTCTGTCCTGCCTATTTTACAGGCTCCGCCCGGCAGGCGTACTCGTAATCTTCCATCACGCGCTCCACATGATCCGCCAGCAGCGCCTCCGGATCTTTCGGCAGAAGACCATCCCGCACAGCATCATACTGCAGCGGCATGTACTGGTGCAGCATGGACAGGCGAATGTCCGCGTTCCGGAGATTTGAGATAAGTTTGTCAACAGCCGCCCGGACCTTCGGATGACCCATGTAGTACCTGGAACGGTCCGAGAAGCTGTATCGCCTCTTAAGCTTCAGCTCCTCCGGACTTCCATGGTAATGGGCTTCCCACTTGCCGGGATCCTCCAGCATCACCTGCTCCAGAATGTCATCGAAAAACGACCGGTCCGGTGCAGGGATCAGTTCTTCCTCTATCATGTTCAGGGCGAAAAGCCCCTCCCTGTAGGCGAAGGTCAGCGCGGGCCCCACCTTCAGAATGCCCACGCCGTCTTCGGTCATGGCCCTGAGGCTCTCTCTCGGCTGATAGTCCGTGGAGTGGCCCTCGAAGACCAGGCCCGGGTGGTCCCTGAGCGCGGCCATCAGATCTGCGGCCGCGCCGCTGTCGTACCGGAAGATCTGCTCATCTCCGAACTCCACCCCGGGCTGCACCACGCAGGCGATCACATCATCCATGGCATCAGGCATGCCCTCTTGGTTGAAGTACTTCATGTATGCTTCCATGGTCTCGCTGAAAGCCGCAGGCGAGGTGACGCTGAGTCCCTCTTCCTTCTCCTGCGCGCCTCCGGGCACCGGCACCTCGGAGCCGATGACGAACACCGGTCGCTCCGCGCCCGGAACCGCCCTGAGGCGCTCTTCGTATGCCGCCATGGCCGCCTTATAAAGGCGCGCCCCCCGGCGTGCCGGGATCTCCGGCGGGAAATCGCCCTCCGGGTCGTCTGCAAGCTTCATGCTGGTGTCCAGGTGTATCTTGGTGAATCCGGCCCTGACGTACTCCCTGACCAGAACCTCAGCGTTGGCCATGGCCTCCTTCTCGGGAAGGTGAGCCCAGGTCAGAGGTCCCAGATGGTCTCCTCCAAGGATCAGAAGATCCCTGTCCAGGCCCTCTTCATCCGCCATTTTCATGACCATTTCATAATAGTCCGACGGCCTGAGTCCTGTGTACCCGCCGTTCTGGTCCACCTGGTTGGCCGTAGCCTCGATGAGTACCGGATAGCCGGTCCTGGCGGCCCTGCGGAGGGCCGTGCGGATCACCGGCAGCGACCCGGTGCAGTAGGACGGAATGGCCAGCCGGCCGCCCTTTTGTCTATTCACTGTCATCGCTTTCAACGGATGCATATATTGTTCCTCCTTTTTTGTTGGTTCTTTTCATGATGCGCCTGATGGAGCATGCTCTTCATAAACATGGGGCGGGTGCCCTAAGGCAGACGCGTCCCGTGCGCCTTGCAGCGCAGGCTCCTCCCGGTGCGGATATTTTCATCAGGTTCAGAGGCGGCGGCCGCGAAGCTTTGAAGCATACCTTAAAGTCTGCTTCAGAGCTTCCTCCTTGGGTATCCCCGCCAGCCTCAGCTTGTGGGCGTATGCAAGGATCTCTGAGAAGTCCTCGCCGGGCTCCAGCCCGTTTGCCATCAGGTCGTGCCCCATGACGCAGGGCCGCGACATGTATTCCCGGTACATGGCGAGCCTCTCGAACAAAAACTTCTGATTCCCGCTGAACCGCTGGTCCCCCACGAATACCGGCCTGTCCGCCCAGGCGAAAAGCACCAGGTCCGGCGGGCTTGCAGCCTGATCGAACATCTTGTTGGTGACCTTCACCTTGGACCTGGCATAGGCAGTCATGTTGGGCTTCATATGAATGGGGATCATGGTCAGGACGTACTTTTTGACATCCTTCCGGCTGACCACCCTGCTCAGGAGCCTGTCGGCGACAGGCACTCCCTCATCCTCGTGGCCGTAGGAATGGATCCTGCCGTCCTCCGCCCTTTCGGTGGTCACCAGCTTCCCAAGATCGTGAGTCAGGCAAAGCATCATGAACCCGTAGGGTTCCTCCGCCTGATCCCTTACGGACGCGCCCCTGTCCAGCACCTCCATGGTGTGGTTCCAGACGTCACCCTCTGGATGATACAGCGGATCCTGGGGGATCCCGATCATGTCCTCTATCTCCCTGAACCAGGGGCTCAGCTTGCCGCAGTTCCGAAGTACCTCAAAAAACACCGACGGGCTCCGGCTCTCCAAAAGAGCCTTCACCATCTCTCCTTCCACTCGCTCCATGCTAAGGCCGGAAAGGTCTATCCCCCGCATCAGTTCCAGAGTCTCCTCTGCCACGGTGAAACCCAGCCGGGCCGCGAACTGCGCAGCCCGAAGCACCCGAAGCGGATCCTCGGGAAAACTCTTCGGATCCACGTGCCTGATCACCCCTCGGGCGATGTCCTCCCTGCCGCCGAAATGGTCGGTGATCTCACCCGTGAGCACGTCCTCCATCATGGCGTTCATGGTGAAATCCCTGCGGCGGGCAGCGTTTTCAGTTCCTATGAAGGGATCCACGTCCACCTCGAAATCCCGGTGACCACGGCCGACGGCCCGCTCCTTTCTGGGAAGGGCAACGTCGATATTATATCCCTTCAAAGAGTAGATGCCGAAGCTGGAGCCAAAAGAGAGAGGTTCCCCCATGGTCTCCAGTATGCCGTAAAGTTTCTCCGGCCTGATCCCGTGGACCTCGATGTCGATGTCCGGGATACGAGTTTCCTCCGGGTCCGCGCCGACGGTCTCCGCCATGACCCTGTCACGGACGAAGCCTCCCACGTAATATGCTCTGCCGCCCTGATCAGCTACAAGGGAGGCGAGTTTTTTGCAGAGTTCCTGCTGTTCCTGTATCTGTTTCATTGATTGCTGCGGGCCTGTCCCGCAGTTTGATTTTACATTAAACACGGTGGAATGTCCAACGCAGATGCTGTAATAGAATGTTTCTGCCCGGGAACAATTCATCCGCATTTTCGGCTTATTCTGCGGTTTCGCGGAATTATCCAGCCCAAAATCCCTGAATGGCGGATAGATCGTACCCCTGCGCAAAACATTTTATCCCGGAAATTACGGTGCCCCAAAATATCATGCCGGTGCAAAAAACCTATTGACCAAAGTCTTCCGGGGTCTGTCCTTTTCATCAAAAAAAGGCAACATGAATTGCCTTCCTTCTTTGACACCCTGATAGATAAACAATGTGACCATGAGATGTTACGCGGCTTCGGCTGATCCCGGGGGGAACATGGAGAGCAGATGATCAACTCATTCGAGATGGTCAGCAATATATCCCATCATCAGCAGCTCACTATTCCCATTCTAATCATCCGGTTGTTTCACCCACTGTGCCATCTTCTTACGAACCAGGAAATAGTGCACAAATCCAATCACCAGGAGGACCGGAGCCACAGCCATGAATACTATGCCTATCTTGATTATTGCCGGGTGGCTCACGAACTCAAACATTCCGATGCCTGCCGCAAAAGCCGCGATGGCCGTCCGGATGTACGCAAGCAGGGTCTGTGAATTGGACAGAGCGGTGCGCTCAAAAGCCATATCTGTCCGAACCTCAGCCATGCCGGTACGTTCTATCTCAAGATTGGTCCCGGACTCAGCCACATTGGTGCGCGTCTGGGTCATCTCCGTACGCTCCTGCGCGAGGTCGTCCTGGAGGGAGGCGGTGTCGGGATTATTGTTATTTGCGGTATCTTCTATCACTTTAAGGAACCCCTTCGCAATACAATCTTTAGTGGAAAACTTTCTGGCTTCTCCATCATCAAATTCGACAGTGACTCTTCCATCTCCAACCGAAACAACTCTTCCCTCACCATAGAAAGAATGTTCCACCCGTTCTCCTACCAGTGAGTTTAGCTGATTGTTCTGGCGTTCAATGTTCTTGATATCGACTTGTATTCTTGGTTTATCGCTGTTGAATTCAGGCTCGCCTTTGTGCCTTGAGGCAGCCTCCAATGGATCTTCCTTGTAATAGTCGCAATGGGCCGAGCCTATGCACTTGCCCTTCCTTTTAAAACAATATATGTCATCTTTTCGGAAGTACACACACCGGTTTCGATGACGCCTATTGTCGTCCTCACTCATGCTGATCGTTCCGACATGCCATGGTGTACCGTTGATTTTCTTGAAGTCGCTCATAGTTGCCCTTATTTATACACTGTTACCTTTAGTTTTGTTATATCCACAGGAACGGGCGTTGTACCTTCTAATAAGATCTTTTTACAGAAGATTAAGATCGTCATAACCGCTTTCTGACAGTCTAATGATCTTTACTGACATCTCATTGCCATATTTAAGGTCGGCGTATATATTAAAAAGTGATCTGGCCAAAAACAATAGATATGATTATATGGTGTTCTTATTAACACTTTATTTTCTCTATCACTTCAGCATCAGCTGGCAGCCACTTCACCTGATTCAGATCATCCAACGGCAGCCACCTGGCAGCCTCATGCTCAAGCAGTTTTAACTCCCCGTGTTCGACGCGGCACCAGAAGCAATCCATGATCAAATAAAACTCCGGATAGTCATATTCAACCGTGGCCAAGAAGCTGTCCACTTTGATTTCCGTATCCAGCTCCTCTTTGATCTCACGTACAAGTGCCTCTTCAGGAGTCTCTCCTGCTTCGATCTTGCCGCCTGGAAATTCCCACCAGTCCTTATATGTTCCATATCCACGTTGAGTGGCAAAGATCTCATTGTCGCGTCTTATTATCGCAGCGACTACATGTATGGTTTTCTTTCCCTCTTTTGTCTCAGTCATCTTATTTTTTACCCCGTTATATATTCATACAGATCATTTCTAACCGGATTATCAAGAGCCCAGGCTATCTCTACCGCAGAGGAGGTGGTGTTTGGCATGATGAACGGTTTCACCTCGCCGGTAGCTTTCATATGGCCTAGGTAATAGAATTCTTTAGATATTTTATCGTCCTTGTTTTTCCTTACAAAGAGCTCTACCGAAATGCCTCTTTCAGTCGCATGCAGGAAGTTCTGCACATCTTCCGAGTCCACGGTTCTCTTGCTCTTTGATATAGCAATCAATCTTTCTGGACTATCAAAGTGATCCTCATATTTAACTGTATCCTGGATATTCTCATCCTTGTCGTAGTTAATGAAAACCGGGAATGTCTTTGTCGACCTGTCGTACTTGTATCCGCCGATATTAAGAGGTACCTCATTGCGCTCCCAATGGAGGAGCCTGCAAACATCTTCATAAGTGTATTTCTGATACAGCACGAAATCTGTATCCTGATACCTGTCGCTATAATCCCGATGATATCTATTTTTACCAAATGCAATAAGCTCCTCTACCATATTGTAAAAGGCCTCATTATCAAGCATCTCTGAGAATGAATCACTGATACAATAGTCTCCATTGTCCTCTTTCAATAAAACGCTGTTTTTGTATCTTGTCCTGCCGGTACTTGTGGGGAATATATTCATCAAGACATTTGCTATATTCTTTTCTGCAATTGAGTCTATTTGAATACCATATTGATCGGATAACTTCCCCTTCAGGAAACCCATTAATCCACGTCTGTAATGCAGCATTCTTTCAAGCATTTCCAGTTCATGAATCCTTTTGCCATTGGCTATCTTACGAGAAATAAACTCAATGGTTTCTTCTTCGTCATCATTCAAACGGATCTTGTACTCGGGCTCATATTTTTTCAAAAACATATAATAGGAGCCCAGACTATTATTATCAAAGATTCTCATTACGTCCATTTCGCCGTAAAGGTCAAAATCCATCAACGAAGGGATGTGCCCAAGTTTGTTTTTCAGTTTCTTATAGTTATCTTTGAGAAGCCTAATGGCGCTGAAATCTGCAGCGTCTATTGCAGAGTAAATACGTTTTCTCGATATTTCATCAAAATGTATAGTAGACGATCCCGGTATCACACGGTTTCCTTCCATAACGTATCTCCGGACGTTGTCCTTGTTATAGCTGCGGTCCCCGGATAACGCTATCGGGATCATAAAATTGTTTTTATAATTACCAATAAAATCTATGACGACGACGTATTCTTTATCTTTCGCCTTTCTGAGGCCTCTTCCTAACTGCTGCACAAAGATGATCGGGCTTTCTGTGGGACGAAGCATCAACACTTGATTGATTTCCGGTATATCAACGCCCTCGTTAAAGATATCAACGGTCAAGATATAGTCCAGCTGATCCTCTCGCGTGTCACTTGTCAGCCTGTCCATCATGTCTTCTCTCATCTCTTGTGAAGAGTCGCCGCTTAAGAATACCGTTCGCAGGCCTTTCTCATTAAACTTATTGGATAGTTCCTCTGCCTCTTTTCTTCTGCTGCAGAAAATCAGACCTTTAACCCTATCTCCACTGTAGCCATAGTACTTGGCTTGTTCCAAAATATAGTTGACTCTGTCTTCGCATACTAAATACTGGAAGTTTCTCAGTCCCGTGTCTTCGTCAAAGGTTTCACCGTTTATTTCCAGGTCTGTTATTCCAAAGTAATGGAACGGGCAAAGAAGATCCTCCTCCATGGCCTGCTGAAGCCGAATTTCGTATGCTATGTTATGGTCAAATAAACTGAATACGTCAAAATCATCCGTTCTCTCTGGGCTGGCTGTCATTCCGAGCCAAAACTCTGGCTGGAAATAATTCATTATCCTTCTATAACTTTCTGCGCCAGTTTTATGAGCCTCGTCGAGAATGATAAACGCGAATTCATCCTTCGCATATCTCTGCAAAGTCTCATCCTTGGCCATCATCTGCATGGTCGAGAACAAGAATGGGGCATCGTAATCTCTTGAATTGCCCGAGAGTAAACCGTACTTAGCTGTATTGCCAAATACTTTTCTGAATGTGTCTCTTGCCTGTTTTGCTATTTGCTCACGGTGGACTATAAATAAGACTTTCTTCCCACCTTCTTCTGGCATCAATACATCTCTAACGCCAAAAGCCGATGCATATGTTTTACCCGTGCCTGTGGCAGAGATAAGCAGCCCTCGATCTTTACCTTCGTCAAACAGCGTCCTTAGATTATTGATAAAGCCTACCTGCATCGAGTTAGGCTTCAACTTATATGCTTCAAGGGAAACGACCTGCCCTTGACTCGCAATTGTACGCTGTCTCTGGATTACTTGATACTTAGTCCTGTATTCGCATGCGACCGTATCATAATCCTTCGTATATGGGCTGTTCCAAAGGCGCTCAAAATCAGTGGTGATTTCCTCTGCCATCTCTCCCCGTTCAGTTGAAACAATCTTGGTGTTCCACTCATGGTTCACGGTCAGAGCCTTCTGTGTCATGTTGGAACTGCCTAGGATAATATGGAACAGTTCTCCTTTTTTAAAGATATATCCTTTGGTATGGAAGCCTATGTCATTATCTGTACAATACAGTTTTAATTCGATGTTCTTTAAAGCGCTTAGTTTATCCAGCGCATTAGGATCCGAAAAAGTTAAATAATCTGTAGTTAATACTCTTCCCTTAATCCCACGTGTTTCCAGTTCTTTTAAGGTTTGTAAAAGGGGCGTAATTCCGTTCTGTGTAATAAATGCAACGCTAATCGCAAATTCGTCACACGAAAGCATCTCCTCCTCTAAAGCAGAAAGGAGTTTGTCTCCCGTAAGATAGTTATTTGATAAAAACTCCGGCTTGTACGCTAGATTTGAATCGGTTCTGCTATCTATGAAGGCAGTTTGAAAACCTTTATTCAGTTCTTTGATCAATACATCTTTCATACACAAAAATAAATATCAAATATCTCATGAAACGATCTTACTTGATGCCACCATATCTTAGAATGATTATACCCCAATCCCGACCTTTTCTCAACTTTTCTCCCAAATCCGGTACCCCACCTGCTCCCTTTTAGACCTCGCTCTGCCTTCAACCCCATAAAAGCAAGGATTTCCGATAATCACCCCTGCGTGACCCGCACCATATTTTGCTGTAAACAGCGCAAAAGACCCCGGAGCTGCAGTGCTCCGAGGTCTTTTGCATTTTCGACTGTTTGTTGCCGTTTACTCATATCAATAAGAAAGGAGTTTCGTAACATCATTTCATATTGTCTTTATTTCACATAGCCGTCTCTCAGACAGTTTCTGGTGATTCCCAGGATCTCTCTGGCTTCCTGCGCCGTAGCCACTTCTCTTCCTGCGTCTTTGATCAGGCGTGCTGCACGTTCTACAAGTGAGACGTTGGTGGCGATGATCTTGTCGCCGTTTGCTTCTCTGCCGTAGATGATATTGTCTTCCAGACCGACCCTTAAGCCGTCACAGCCCAGCGCCAGTCCTGCCAGCATCATAGGCATATGTGCCTTGCCTATGCCGGAGACAGACCATGTTGCATCCTTTGGAAGCTTGTCCACCAAGAATGCCAGATTGCCGGTCGTGCCAGGCATCGCGCCGCCTACACCCATGATGAACTGATAGTGTGCCGGCTGCGGAATATTCCATTTCTTGCAATAGTAGGCGACTGAATCTATGTGACCTGTGTCGAACACCTCGAACTCCGGTTTGATATCATCCTTCACCACCTCTTCGCTGAGCAGGTTCAGGAACCTCGGATGATTCTCAAAGATGCTGACGTTTCCCCAGTTAAGTGTGCCGGGGTCGAATGAGCACATCTCCGGGCGAAGTCTTTCCAGATGCTGCAGTCTCTTGTAATCCTCATACTCTCCGCCGGATGTGGTCAGATTTATGATCACGTCCACGTCCTCAGCCAGGCATTTCTTTCTGGAGAGTTCTACGGTCTCAGCGAATTTTTCATAGCTCATCGACTTGTAGCCGATCTGCATCTCGCCGTTGACCTCTTTGTCTTCACGAACGTGGATGTGCACTATGGCAGCTCCTGCTTTTGCTGTTGCCAGAACCTGATCGGAGATCTCCTCCGGAGTGTACGGCACTGTAGGTGCCTGTGATTTCTTCGTTGCTGCCCCGCAAAGGCAGGCTGATATGATACATTTATTTGTCTTTGCCATTTTTACCTCCTGATCACATTTGTGATCTCTTTATGTAAGTTATTTACCATTCCATCACATCCAAAGGTTCAGCGATCAGAAGCGGCGCTTCAGTAAGTCTCCGCACCTCATCCACCGTCGTGTCCTCAGCGATCTCTCTGAGCACAAGCCCTTCCGGTGTCACATCGATAAGGGCCAGTTCCGTAACTATCTGTGTGACTACACCTGCTCCGGTCAGGGGCAGGGCGCATTTTTTCCTGATCTTTGGGTTGCCGTCCCTGTCAGTATGAGTCATCGCGGCGATCACATGCCTGCTCCCCGAGACAAGATCCATGGCTCCGCCCATTCCGGCGATTCTTTTGCCCGGGATCGTCCAGTTCGCGAGGTTGCCTGATTCGTCGACCTCAAACGCTCCCAGTACGGTATAGTCCACATGTCCTCCTCTGATCAGCGCAAAAGACATGGCGCTGTCAAAGCAGCACGCACCTAGCCGCATGGATGCCGCGAATCCCATGGCATTTATCACGTCATGGTTCTCGTCCCCTTTTGCAGGAGGTTCTCCCAGTCCCATTATTCCGTTTTCCGAATCGAACCAGATGTCCAGGTCCTTCGGAACATAATCCATGACTTTTGTCGGCATGCCGAAACCCAGATTCACTACGTCTCCGGTCCGGAACATTTTCGCGACTCTGCGGCATATCTTTTCTTTCGCATCCATGGTCACACCTCCCATCTTGCTCGTACCGGTTCTCCCTGAACGACGACGTCCACCACACAGGCAGGCGTTTCTATCTCGTCAGGCCCCAGTTCGCCGGCTTCTACGATGGTCTCCGCCTCTGCGATCACGAAATCCGCCGCCATAGCCATGAGCGGGTTGTAATTCCGTGCAGAATAGTGATAGGCAAGATTGCCCATGGTATCTGCCTTCCAGGCGTGAATGAAGGCTATGTCCGCGTGTAGCGGCAGCTCCAAAAGGTACTCTTTCCCGTTTACTGTCAGGATCTCTTTTCCATCTGCTATTGGAGTCCCCAGACCTGTAGGTGTCAGGATGCCTCCGAGACCGCTTCCGCCTGCGCGGATTCTTTCTGCCAGGGTCCCCTGGGGCACGAAAACGCACTCCAACTCACCGTTCAGCGTCTTTTCCACTGTCTCTGTGTTGGATCCGATGTGGGAGACGTAGAGTTTCCTGACTTTGCCTTCATGGATCAGGATTCCTGTTCCTCTCCCCTTCAAAGCCGTACTCAGGGTGATGACCGTGAGATCAGCTGCATCGGTCCCGGAAACAGCCTTAAGAAGCGTCTCCGGGATTCCGCAGCACTGGAATCCTCCGGACATGAGGGTCATTCCTGTTTTAAGGTGTCTGACCGCATCTTCCACTGTTGTCACTTTTGATGGAAACATAAAAACCTCGATTATTGTCTGATCAGGATCGTCAGCATCTGTGATGTCCGGATCCCAGTATTCTTACAGCTTCTTCGTGTGCCTTTGCTGAAGTGTACACTGTCACCCTCTTTCAGCACATACTCTGTGGGCTGATCGTCTTCGTCGTACATGGTAACAGTCATCTCTCCCTCGACGACATAATAGATCATCTCAAATTTCGCCACAGCCGGTTCTGCGCCGCCACCGGGCAAAAAATGGGACAGGCCGTTTACGATCACTCCCCCGTCCACGTCTGCAGGGTCGTGAAGCCGGGTCGTTCTCACATCGTAATGTCCCGGCGCCTCATATTTATATGCTTCGTTTGCGTATGTTACTTTATAACTCATTATCTTACCTTCCTTCAGTGAAGAAGTTCCTCCAGGCGATCCATTTGTTCCTGAGACTGAGCCTGATAGCTCGGTATCTCGTCCTCCGGACGATCCAGATGTCTGTACTTTTCTTCACCCATTGGGTTATATTTCAGAAGTTCCATGCTCTCAGAACCCAGCCCAAAATCGTCCCGAACCAGTTTTCTGAACTTAAGAACGTCCTCTTCATTATCGTTATATCCCGGGATCAGCGGCATCCTGAACAGCACTGGCTTCCACGCTGCTATTTTAGCTGCATTGCTCAGTATCAGTCCGTTGGATACTCCTGTCCCTCTCTTGTGCTTTTCATCATCCACACATTTGATGTCATAAAGAACATAATCGGTATACTCAAGAATGCCCTTGAGCGTTTCCCAATCCCGCTGTCCGCAGGTCTCTATCGCTGTGTGGATCCAGTTTTCTTTACAGAGTCGAAGGACAGCCGTGGTGAATTCCGGCTGTGCGGTGGCTTCTCCTCCGGATATCGTTACTCCGCCTCCTGACTTCGAATACAGTCTTCGGTCTTTCAACACTTCTTCCAGCGTTTTTTGCGCAGTGATCGTATATCCCTTGATCGATCTTGCCTTGTTGAAGCATGCGCCCACACAATCACCGCATTTCGTGCATTTCCCACGGTCCATGACCACAAGGCCTTCAGAAAAGGACAGTGCGCCATATCTGCATACTTTGACGCAGCGGCCGCAATTCGTGCAAAGGCCTCTGTTCCACAGGAGCTCTACCTGTCTGGACCAGGACTCGGGATTTTGACACCAGAAGCATCTGAGAGGACAACCCTTGACGAATACTGTCGTCCTGATACCCGGTCCGTCATGGATAGAATACCGTTGGATATTAAAAATGTTACCTACTATTTCTCCATAGTTAGTATTCATTTTGTTCCTCATTATGGGGAGGGGCTTCTCAAAACAATCTGATGCCTAAAGAAGCCCCTCTCCTTCTTCTGTTGGTATGGGTCAAGTGCTACCAGATTAAACTTCCGAGAGGGATTCCTACGACCACACTGATCACGAGTGCGATCGCAGCGAAGCACCAACCATACTTCATTGTTGTCTTAACATCGAACCACTCTGTGTTTGAGTACATCAGACCTGCTGACGCACATCCTGACGGGCTTGCAAGAGCGCAGCACGCTACCAGCATGATCCCTATATAGGATGCTACTGAGCTTACGCCCAGAGCAGTACACACTGAGTGAGCTACTGGTATGAACACCACTGCGCATACCTGGTTGTTCAGGAACTGCGTAAGAACAATGGGAACGATCAGGATGAAAACATAGAAGACGATCGGTGAAAGGCCTGAGAAGATCGGTGTGATCCTCTGTGAAAGCCATGCCATGATGCCTACTTCCTCTGTCCCCATGGATCCGGTAAACGTGATGATCAGAGCCACCATCATTATCATTTCGAAGTTGACCTTTTTCATATACTCGTTAAGGCGCTGTCCTTTGGTGAAGTTCAGCATCTGTATCAGCGCCAGTACAAGGAAGGCCAGTCCTTTTACTGAAAGATCAGCGATCAACGTCCTGAATGCCCAGTCTTTTGGCAGAACGTTTGTGGATATCAAAAGCAGAAGGAATGCAACAAGCATGAAGAGTACGATCTTCTGATATGAGCTGAGTTTCTCAGGCTCCTGAATGTTTTCTCTTGCTATTGCAACAGGTTCGATCTTGAAAACGTATTTGCCTACGAGCAGCCACACTGCTCCGATTATCACTGTGACGATAAACATCCAAAGCATATGTGTTCCTATGCTCGGCAGTTCACCGCCCGCTCCTGTATATGCGCTCTGCATATTGAGCACCGGGCCGGAGAAAGGTATCACCTGTCCGCCGATGATGGAACCGATCATGATGGTGAACATCGCATACTGCGTGTATTTTCCCTTAACGATTCCCTGCTTCTCAACTATTTTGTAGAAGACTGCCCAGACAAACAGAACAGATGCCCAGGAGAAGGTCACTGCAACCAGCACATAGGCTGCTGCAAGCAGCAGCGCTACCATGACCCAGGGTCTTCCTTCACCTATCTTAGCGCGAATGATCTTAAGTGCGATCCACTCCGTCAGACCGGCATTTTCCAAAACGCCCAGCATACCGAGGACGAACATGAGGATCAGTACGTTATTGGATCCAAAGGCAGAGATCATGGTCGCGCCGATCCCCGCATTATAGCCGGTCAATCCGAAGGCTATAAGACCGATCATGCTGGGCCATACGATACCGACTGTCAGGCATCCGTATACCCATCCGATAAATACTCCCAGGACGCCCATTCCGACCTGTGTGATCGGCTCCTGAGCAGGGAGATATTTGAAGAAGAACATGAAAGCCAATATGATCACCATGTGAACGTAATACGAAGGCTTTCCGTTAAATAATTTCTCCGAGTTCATTTTTTCTTTCCTTTCTTCAGTAGTTCTCACCTTATTTTGCAAGATAAGGAAGCCATGTTGCCACCTGCGGGAACAGGATCACGATTGCCGCAACCACAAACTGCGCCAGAAGGAAGGGTATTATCCCTTTGAATACCTTTTCAAGAGGAACGCTCTTATCAAGTCCGGCAACGACAAAACAATTCAATCCCACTGGCGGAGTAAGTGCTCCCATTTCCATACACAGAACTGCTAATGCGCCGAGCCATATCGGATCCGCACCCATGCCTGTCATGATCGGATAGAATATCGGCATCGTCAGCAACAGCATTGCTGTTCCGTTCAGGAAGCAGCCGAGGAACAAATAAATAGCGATGATTCCAATTGCCACAACACGATAGTCGATGCTCCATGCTGAGATTATTTTTGTCAGGGTCGGAGTAATAGTCGTAAGTGATACAAAAGCGTTCAAAACCATGGCGCTCAGCATCATGAAATAAACCATACCCGTGTTTTTCAGAGTGCCCTTGACAGCGTCAATAAACGTTGACAGGTTCATCTTTTTCCTTATTGTGGTCAGTATTACGGCGCCTACACATCCGAGAGCACCTGCTTCCGTAGCAGTAAATGCGCCGATCATGATCCCTCCCAAAACAAATATGATCAGGATAACGATATCGATACACTTTCTCGCCGCTTCCCAGATCTCCTTGCCTGTATAGGCTGTACCTTTGGGACCCCAATCGGGGTGGATCGTACATATGATCCGTATAACAATTACAAATGCCAGAGCCAGGATCGCCCCGGGAATAATACCGGCCATGAACAGCTTGGATATGGATGTGCCGGTGATGACACCATATGTGATCAAATACCCGCTCGGAGGGATCATGACCCCCAGCGTTCCGCCGGCCGCAACGCTCCCTGTCGCAAGTTCTTCCTTATATCCCAGCTTTTTCATTTCCGGAAGCGCTATAAGTCCGATAGTTACAGCTGTAGCTACTGTTGAAGAACTGATCGCCGCGAATATCGCGCAGGCTACGATCGATGCCATCGCCATACCGCCGCGAAGTCTTCCAATAGTCCTGTAGAAAAAGGTGTAGAGATCAGCGCCGATTCCCGTCTTCGCTATGATGTTGGCGAACAGCACGAACAACGGCATTACCGCGTAGTCATAGGAGCTGATCGTATCAAATGGCGCCGTTCCCAGCTTTGTGATGGCTGCTGTCGGATTCAGGATCATGCTCAGTCCGAACAATCCGACTATGCTCATGGCTGTTCCGATTTTTACATTACACAAAAGCAAAACAAGAAGCAGGATCAGTCCAACTAATCCCCAAAGCAGCGGTGTCATTCTTCAACACCCCCTCTCTCAACTTCTTCTATTTCCTTCTGGGCGATGTCCGCCTCAGTCAAAGGCTCGGATTCCTGTTTGATCTTGGCAGGGATCTCCAGCGCTTTACTGATAGTAAATATGCAAAACATAAGCATGCACGTCCCCCACAACAATCTGAAAGGCCATCTCGGGATCAGGAGCGAGTCCGTAGTTTCATGAATCGCCATCATTTTCCAACCCAGTCTGTAGCTGGCAAATGACATCAGTCCTCCTGCCAGAAGATCGAATATCACGCCCATATAGGCCATGATATATTTCCCTGTCTTGTTTATCTTTCGATAAATGATCTCGACAGATGTGTGCCCCTCGCTTGCAACTGCCATGGGAATGCATACGGATACAAACATGCAAGCGCACAGGCCTGCCAGCTCATAAGCGCCATGCATCGGAGAGCCGGTAATCCAACGTTTGAACACATTTCCTGCGATCACGACCATTGCGATCACAACAAATATGCAGCCAATTATTTCCATTATCCTGTATACCGTTTTCAAGCCTCATCCCTCCATTCCAAAAGTGTTACATTTATTCCGGCACTCACAAAAGTGAGTGCCGGAAATACCGGATGAAACTAATTGAACTGCTCGTTATACTTTTCTACCAGGCTGCGGGCTCTGTCAAAGATTGCCTGTCCGTCGTAGCCTGCATCATTGAGTTCCTGGATCTTGATCTGAGCCATTTCCTCATAGAAAGCGTCAAGTTTTGCCTGATCTTCATCAGACAGAGTCTTGAATACCATTCCGAGGTCTCTGCAGTAGTCTCCGGAGAGCTGTGTCCACTCGTCGATGGCGACCATCTGGGCGAGAGCACGCTCTTTGCAGGTTTCCATAAGGATATCCTGCTGATCCGGGGTAAGTTTGTTCCAGGAATCTTCGTTTATGAACGCGTGAACAGCAAATGAACCTGAAAGTCCAAGGTCAAGAGCATATCCCAGCAGATCTCCCAGCTGATACTGTTCGATCGTATTGGTGCCGTTGATGATACCCTGGACCGTGCCTTTTTCAAGGGATTCATAGAGCTCGCTGACCGGCATACGAACAGCCGTGCCGCCCATCTTTTCAACCAGCTGATACGCCTGATCCTCTGTGCAGCGGATCGCAGCACCCTTCAGGTCCTGGACGTCAGTGATCTCTTCTTTTGTGAAAGCGAAGAGGTCTCCCATGGAGCCGAGCCAAAGGACCTTGACGCCTTCATACTCAGCCTGCCATTCCGGTGTGCTCTCGAACAGATCCACAGCAGCATTGTAGAGAACTTCCTTGTTCTTTGTTCCGTAGAAGAAGAATCCAACTGCATTCTCAATAACGAAGTGATCCTTTTCGTTTCCCGGAGCGATGTGTGTAATGTCAGAAACACCGTTTGCGGTTTCTGTATAGGGCGACGCAGCGGAAGTTAAGCTGTTGCTCCAGTACGGGGTGATCTTGATGTTGGCCTTTTCCTCAAGTTCTTCAAACCATGCCTGGTCCAGCTTTGAGACACGGTGTGTCTCAGGGAAGTTGCTGGAATAGTTGAATGAGATCTCAGGGAGATCAAGGTCTCCAGTTTCTGTGGGCTCTTCAGTTCCCTGGCCGGAAGAACTGTTTCCACAAGCGAAAAGACTCATGATCATCATGATCGATAACAATAAGACAAAAAACTTTTTCATAACTTGCCTCCAATCAGTTATAAATAACCATTATCTCTTTAAATATGTGAAATAACTTATAAATCGTTTTCTGTACGGGCAATCAACTCATCGTGCACCTTGGAATTGAGTTCATTCCACAGGGCACTGTAGCCTGCGACTCTTACGATCAGATCGCGATGTCTCTCGGGGTGTGCTTTTGCATCCAGTAATGTGGCTTTGTCCACAATGTTGAACTGAACATGCTTTCCTTCGTAATCCCCGAAATACGTCTCTATCAGCTGGTACAGTTTCATCCTTCCGGATTCATCCTTAAGAGCAGAGGGCATGAACTTCATGTTGAATAGAGTGCCGTGGATCCTTTCGTGATCGATCTTGCCTGCGGAACGGATCACCGCTGCCGGTCCGTGGGTATCGGTACCCTGCCTCGGTGAAACTGCGCCATCTGCAAGTGATACGCCTGCTTTCCTTCCGTCGGGAAGCGCACCGACGGCTCTTCCCATATTCGCATGGAACGCGATGGAGTGCGGAGCGACCTCATAGTGTCCTCCCATCAGGGAAGGAATCGCCTGTACTTCATCGCAGAGCCAGCTGTAGACCTCTGCAACCAGATAATCAACGCCGTCTTCATCGTTGCCGTATTTCGGTACGTCCAGAAGAGTCTTGTGGATATCCTCGTAGCCTTCGAAGTCTGCCTCAAGGGCTTTCATTAATTCCTTCTTGTCAATCTTGGGACCACCGAAAACGCATTCCTTTAACGCGTACAGGCAGTTTCCTACGTCTACTGCGCCGACCGGAATGACGTACTGGTTGTTAAACGGATACTTCGCTCCGCCGTGCTGGATGTTGAGTCCCTTCTTGATGCAGTCGTCGAACAGTGCCGAAGAGAATATGTCAGGTATTACCTGCGAACGGTATACCATCGCCTTCTGCACATAATCGATGGACTCATGGATGAAGAACATGATCTGTGTCTTCAGTGCATCATAGAACTCCTCATAGGTGTTGAAGTCCTCAAATTTTCCGGTATGTGGGCCAAACTGTTTTCCTGTTCTGGGATCCAGACCGTCGTGCATCGCCAGTTCGAAAATCTTGCCGAAGTTCATGACGCTGGGCCATGTGACTCCGGTCTTGCCGACGACAGTGGCCAGCACGCATCCGCCTACTGCGTAATCACGGGCCTCCTCAAGAGTCGCACCGCGCTCAAGCATATATTCGATATGCGGCGTGTCATTGAACCATGCCGGGAATCCCATGCCCTTTGATACGACTTCTACAGCACGCATCGCAAACTTCGGGTCAAGATTGGGATGCCACCTTACTGACAGAGTCGGGTGAGGAGTGCGCACTCTTTCTGCGGCATCCAGCCACAGGAACGACAGCTCGTTGACCGCATCTCTTCCGTCCTTTGTCTGTCCGCCCAGGACACAGTTGTGGAAGTGCGCTTCTGACGTGAGCGCCTTTCTCTGCGTCCAGTTCCAGAGATTTCTGCGTCCCATAAGCTTGACACGGAAGCACTCCAAAAGCTGCGTGGCATATTCCTTATCGATCAGGCCGCTTTCGATATCCTGCTTGTAGTAAGGATACAGATATTGGTCTACGCGTCCGTATCCGCACTGGTTTGTACGGGACTCAAAGTAGATCATCAGGTGACAGAAGAACATGGACTGCAGTGCCTCCTGGAATGTTCTTGCGGGATATTCCGGAACTCTGGCACATGCCTCGGATATGGTCTCCAGTTCTTTCTTTCTCTGGGGATTTGTCTCTTTTTTGGCCAGTTCTCCGGCCAGGACGGAATATCTGTTTGCGAACTTGATGCCCGCCTCGAGACAGATCTTAAGGGCCTGCAGGAATGTTTTCCTCCTGAATGTATCCTCGTCTTCTACGAACAGCTTTTCCAAGGATTCATCAACATCGTCGATCAAGCCTCTGAATCCTCTTTTCAGCACTCTGGTCACATCGGGTACGTTCCATCCTTTAAAAGACTGTGCTTCCGTGGACGCCGCATAGATCCATGCGCCTTCTTCATTGCGCTCATAAAGCCAGTCCACCGTTTCCTGTCCCAGGTAATTGTAGAATGATTCTTTTGCCGCACGGTTTTTCCAATAGTCGCACACATCCAGAATGACGTCCTTCTTCCCTGCTTCGAACACATAATTGCCCGCCTCGGGGTTCTCGTACATTCCGAGATCCATATACTTCTGGACCCATCCGACGACGATCTCAGGGAACCACTCTGCAGCCATTGGTCTGGTAGAATAGTCTCCCGCCAAAAGCTGAAGATCGTCGATATATATCGGGAACTCATTCATGACCTTCTCGAACGACTTGGCCCTTCGGAGGTAGTACGGCTGACCCTCGGTCTCCTTCATGGATTCCGTGATAAGCCTGGCTCTTTCCACAGACACGGGTTCACTGTCCCGCCTTTCACGGAGTTCACTCCAGAGTTTTTGACCTCTTGTCATTTCTTCGCTCATTGGATTATCTTCTCCTTTCCTTCTTCGTACCATTATCTTATCATACGATCGCTGACATTCCTCCGTCCGGATAGAGGACCTGCCCCGTCACAAAGTCAGAGGCTGCAGAAGCCAGGAAGATCGCAGGCCCCACACAGTCTTCGGGTTCCCCAAGACGGTGCATCGGGACATTTCTTGCCGCGTTCGCTTTTCTGCTCTCATCCCCGGCATAGATCGCTTCCATCATCGGAGTCATTGTAACGATCGGACCGATGCCGTTAACTGTAATATTGTTCTCAGCCCACTCTGAGGCAAGAGACTTGGTCAGCATGTCCACTGCGCCTTTTGTACTGGAATAGCAGGTGTTGCCTTTTCCGTTCATAACAGCACGGATGCCACGTATTGATGTTATATTGATGATCTTGCCGTAGTTCTTTTCAATCATGTAGCGGGCAAATTCTCTGCATGCGATCATCATTCCCCTTACATTGACGCTGAACATCGCATCCCAAGTCTCAGTCGGCATTTCCACGGTAGGACTCTTTTTATTCAGTCCCTGAGAATTGACCAGTATCGTTACCGTTCCCATCACCTCGTTCGCTTTTTTTGCGAGATCTACGATGCTCTGTTCATCGGACACGTCAACGGTAAAATATTTCAGTTCTACGCCTTTTTCTTCCCTGGCCTTCTCTACCGTTTCCTTAAGTTTTTCTTCATTTCTGCTGGCGATGGCGACTTCCGCGCCGGCCTCTGCTAAACCTATGGCAATTGCGTGGCCGATTCCTCCCGCTCCTCCGATCACCACAGCCTTTCGTCCCTCAAGGGACATAATAGTTTTTCCATTCATGTGTCTTACTCCTGATGCTCTGCTCTACAGTTTTTCGATCAGTATATATCGTGAAGCCGAATTTTATTATTTTACCAGATGCACTCGATCAGATCATCCACCTGGTAGTGTGTCATAAGATCGTAGCCGTCCTTGGTAACCACAACACATTCCTCCAGACGTACGCCGTAATCGCCGCCTTTCGGCCCGTACCATGTCTCAACTGCAAGGGTCATGCCCTCCTCCAGCACCGTGCGGTCGCCTGCCAGAACGTTAGCAGGACGGAACATAGGGTACTCATGGAGAGAAAGTCCGATGCCGTGGGACAGTGCATATCCTGAAGCGTCTCCCCAGTTGTCAAGTCCCCAATAACTCGGGCTCTTCGGCCATCCTTCCGCAACATCTGCAACAGTATTGCCTGCCTTGATACCTTCCATCGATGCATACAACATATCTCTGGCTATCTTGTGAGCATCCTTTTGACCCTGAGAAGCTTTGCCGCAGCAGAAGGTCCTGTAGTAGCAGGTTTTATATCCCATGTAGGATGCGCCGTTGATATCCACCGCTACCAGATCCCTCGGGCAGACGATACGGTCGGTAAAGTCAATGTGCATCGGGTTGGTCCTGGGCCCTGAAGCGCATACAAACTCCTGACACTCGTCGGCGCCAAGCGCGTAGAGTCTATTCATGCCGATTCCGACAAGCTCACATTCTCTGACGCCGGGATGGATCGACTTCTGGATATCATGGAACGCAGCGTCTGCGATGTCGCAGGCCATTCTGATACACGCGATCTCGTCCTCATTCTTGATGGAGCGGGCGTGGAACATGCACTCCTTGCCGTCCTTTACCTTTATGCCATGCGCACCGAAGGCGACCTGATAGTCGAGTTCAGAGGTGCATCCGTCGAGACCGATTACGATATCCTTTCCCATATGGTTTTCTTCCATGATCTCAAGTACCTTGTTGACCAGTGGCTGTACGCCTTCGGGACCGAAAGTGAGCTTGGTGGTCATTGGGCGTGGGTATGCCTTTCCATTCAGCCACGGAAGTTCTCTTCTGATGGATGAGGATTCGAAGCTTGTCGCATTGAACAGATACGGGTCTCCATCGATCGGGAGAACGCAGAAGTTTGCCTCTAACCAACGCGTGGGGATCGTTACATAAGATGATGTCAGATATCTTACATCCCATGCATCCCACGTGATGAGGAGATCGATCCCAAATTCCTTCATTGCAGCCTTTGCTCTCGCAAGGCGGTATTTCCTCATGCGATCAAAGTCAAAACTTGCATACCTATCATTTGCCATCTGGCCGAACATATTTCCTCTTCCCATATACCTTTCCTCCTTTTCTGTATATGAACATAAACTATTTGAAACAATGTCATTTTTCGCAGAAATGCGAAAATCTGTCGCAAAAAGTGGACGCTTTATTTAAAGCATTTTTTGCATTCTGAGGATCTCTATTATCGCCCTGTCGCGGAATGCGGAGACACTCTCTTCGTCTCTTCCGATCTCCTCGGGGCGATCTGCCATTTCCTCATCTACACCGTCCGCAATCACTTCATCGTCATGGGACGGAACACGTCCGTATTTTGCGGCCTGTGCTCTGGCGCCGCCCTCTACGCCAAGGGCGATCGTCATGATTTGGCCCGTAAGAGCCATACGCAGTCCGGGTCCGAACATGATAGCCTTGTCCATATCCTCTACAGAGCAACAGCCATCGAATACCGCCGCTTTCGCGTCGTTAAGTACGTCCCAGGATGCTTTATTAACAAGGAGGCCGTATCGCTCCTTAGCGCAGACTATCGGGAGTTTCCCAATGCTTTCATAGAATGCCACGGCGTCTTTCACCACGGCCTGATCCGTGTTTTCGCTTCCGCAGACCTCGACCAGCGGCAGCAGATAGGACGGGTGATACGGATGTCCCACCAGGATCCTCTCCGGATGCTGTGCTCCGGTCTGCAGTTCGCTGGGCATTTTTTTGCTGGTGCTGCTTGAGATGATGGCGTCAGAAGCTGCAGCATCCTCTATCTGGCCGATCAGAGCCAGCTTGGTCTCAAGCGCTTCCGGCCCGGATTCCTGAATGAAGAAGGCGCCTTCACATGCCTCTTCGATCGAAGTTGTGAAGCATGCGCGTTCCAGGCATTCTGCCGCTTCCTCCGCACTGCAAAGTTCATTCTCTACGAAAACGTTGAGAATATGATCAACTCTGGTCTTCATCAGTTCGACCCTTGAACGTGTCTGGAGCGCAACTTCATATCCATGGAGAAGCGCGTTAACAGCGAGGCCCGAACCTATCAGTCCCGAGCCGATAAATGCCACTTTCTTTTTCATTTATTGTTCTTCCTTTTTGAGCAAAATTTCGGACTTTTGGTCCTGACACTGATAAAATAGCAATAATTATGCCAATGATTTAGACCCTACTTTTTCAGCAGGATCCTGTCACGCCAATTTCCCCGGTGGTAGTAAAGACATCCGGTGATCATGGCTGCGACCGGGCTTAACGCAAGGCCTATATACAGACCTGTCATGCCCATTCCAAAGTAAATGCTGAGAAGCCAGCACAGCGGTATCCTTACAAGAATCGAATCAAGGAAAGAATTGAACAATGCGTATTCCGAGAAGCCGATACCGATCGGCAGTGAATTGTAGGAAGTCATAAGGGACATAGGAAGGTACGCCAACGCAGCGATCCTGATGTAATGGACCACCTCTTCCACCACAAGCGCATCCTTGGTAAAGATCGACGCGACAGGCGCCGCGAATAACTGAAGCAGCGTGACCAGGACCACTGCCTGCGCCAGGTTGATGCAGGCTCCCGTCCTCACCGCGGACTCTATGCGCTGATTGTTTCCGATCCCCTTGTTCTGACCGACCATCGCGGTAATTCCGGCAGATATGGCCTGTCTGGTAAGAAGAGAGTAGCTGTCCAGCTTAACGCCGATACCGAAAGCGGCAGCGGCAACGCTTCCGTTCAGATTGGCAATGGCAAGGACAACAACCATGGATATCCTGACCGAAAGAGACTGGAAGGCGCTTGGAAGACCTACTCTGGCGATCACGGGGATCTCCCTGAAACCTTCCCTCCATTCTGAAAGCCTGAACCCCATGTCTTTATTATTACGCAGCAGAATGACCAATGCGATAATGAACGACAGTGCTTGAGAGATCGACGTGGCAATGGCCGCTCCGCCGGCCCCCATGTGGAAATGCGCGATCAGAACGAGGTCAAGTACGATGTTCATTGCAGCGCAGATGCCAATCACATACAGCGGGCTGCGGGAATCTCCCATGCCGCGCATCGCAGCGCATATTGCGTTATATCCGAATATAGCGATCGTGCCGAATGCGGCAAAATACAGATAATCCGTAGCCGGTTCCACTGCCTCCGAAGGGGTGTTGAGAAGTGATATGATCTGGGTGCAAGCCGCCAGTGTGATCCCCGTTATCATTACGGCAAGGATTACGCACATGATGAATACGGCAAAAAGCGATCTTCCTACACCTTCTTTGTCTTTCTTTCCGAAATACTGGGAAATGACCACGGTTCCTCCCGTGGACAGACCGGTTGAAAAAATCGTTGCGAGGAGCATTACCTGACCTCCGATGTTTGCCGCGGTAATGCCTACACTTCCTATGAAGCGGTCCAGAATAATAACGTCAGCGGTGTTGTAAAGAAGCTGCAGTATGTTGGCAGCGAATATGGGAAGCGAAAACTCTATCAGTTGTTTTGTGATATTCCCTTGGGTAAGATCCATCCGTTTACTCATCTGTTTTCCTCCAAAAGCATGACCAAAATAATTCTCTCTCACTAGTTTTTTGCAAAGAATATGCCACCACTGGGTCAATATCAAATCAGCGATGGCACCATTCTTGCTTTATAGTATTTTGCGCTCAGATTATTATAAAGAGGAAGGAACTCAAAATGGTAGCTGTATCTTTGGCAATAGAATTACTCCTTATGAATTGTGTCGGCATGTTTGTCAGAAAGGCAGGGATCGTCAAAAGCGATTTCGCTTCCCAACTGACCGGACTTTTGATGAAGATCTGTCTTCCCTGCCTGATCTTCAGGTCAGTCAGCCAGGCCGTAGAATTCTCTCTCGATGCGTTGAAACAATGCGGCATCGTTATTTTGATCGCGCTGATCACCATCGTTCTGAGTTTTCTTCTCGGACAGCTGTCTTACCTCCTTTCGGGCAAGAGCGGGTTCGGAAGGATCATGCGTTATGGACTGATATTCTCTCACTTTTCCTTCATGGGTATCCCCGTGATACAGGCGCTTTACGGCGACGTGGGTATATTCTATTATTCCTTCTTCCTGATCCCTGTAAGGATCGCTTATTACAGCCTTTCTGAACCCCTTATGACGCCGCCAGGTCTTGGCAAGGACCGCAAAAGCATGTCTGAGATCGTGCGATCCTCAGCAATGAATCCCTGCTTGATCTCAGTGGCGCTGGGGCTGGTTTTCTGGGTCGCAGGCTGGCAGCTGCCTTCGGTAATTGATTATTGCGTCAAAAGTCTGAGCGGCATCACTTCGCCTCTCGCCCTGCTTCTCTGCGGGATCATTCTCTCTGAATACGATATCCGCAAGCTTCTGCATCTGAAGTACTTACTGCTTCCGGTAGCGCGGACGGTCATCATGCCTCTCCTGTTCATCCTGCTGACGCTTCCGCTTCACAATACATCGGTAGACGACATGGTGTGGCAGATCACCGTTATTTTCACTGCCATGCCCGTGGCCTCACTGTTACCTGTCTATACCCTTCAATATGATCCGGATACGGATAATCAGCTGAACGCGGCAGGCGCCTGCTTTTTCTCTGTACTGATGTCCATTATCACGGTACCGATATTCTACAGCTTACTTACAAATATGATCTGATAATCGAGTAGGGGCTAACTTGTAGCCCCTCTCACACCACCGTACGTGCCGTTCGGCATACGGCGGTTCAACCCAATAAGTAGTAATCTACACAGCT
>CAJOKT010000010.1 GCA_905235115.1 uncultured Peptostreptococcaceae bacterium | reverse complement strand
AGGATAACAATTACTCTCAAATAGGTATCCTCATGATATCTACGCTTGATTCAGGATCATTTTGATCTGTCAACTTCCTGTTGACTTACACCTGATAGATTATATTGTTCACCGGCAAAATGCAATATGCCGGAATTGTATACGATCTGCGCAAAACATCCGCCCCGCAGCACCTCGCACCCCACACAGAACGAAGAGACCCGCCCCTCCGGGCGGGTCTCCCTCATCCAATTCACACGAAGAGACCCGTCCCCTTCGGCGGGTCTCCTCCCATCCATAAGAAAAAAGGCCCGCGTCCGCGGGCCTGCAATATCAGTTCATTTTAGCCGGTTTGGCTGATCCGGCGTTTCGCTGGGCCTGGTTGCGGATCAGTTCCCTGTCGGCCTCTGCGTTTTGTGCGACGATGTCGATCTTTTTGCTGTACTTATCGGCTGCCTCATCGTTTCCAAGGAATCTGTAAAGCTTCACCAGTTCCCCCATGGCATCTCTGTTGGAGGGGCTGAGTTTCAGGACTTCAAGGTAATGCTTCACAGCCTCCTCCGAAGCTGCTGCCACCACCTCATCTTTTGCAGGATCGGCCTCGGGGTCGGCTTTTACGAGTTCGTCCCTGCTCTGTCTGGCCAGCTCTCTGTAGGCGGTCCCCAGGTAGAACCAAAGGGGCCACCAGTTTCTGAACTCGGTCTCGGTGTAAGGTCTCAGAGCCTTGATCCCGTCCTCGAACTTGCCGGAGAGGATCATGTTGTAGCCCTCTTCAATTATTACGGGTTCCCGGAGCTGCTCCAGTCTCTGGCTGATCTCCTTCACAGACTGGTCCAGACTCTGCCTGGCTTTGTCGGTAAGCTTCTCATAGTTCTCGCCCCGGCAGAGCTTCAGATACGTCTCCCATGTCAGCTTTGCCTTCATGTACAGGCCCATATTCAGATAGGCGTAACCCAGATAATAGTGGGCTTCGGCAAGCTCGGGGTCCTTCAGAGTAGCTACCTCGAAGGCTTCAAGAGACTCTGCCTTGTATCTGCCTGCCTTGTCTTCGGTCTCCTTGGAATAGCTTATGCCTGATGACATGTCCTGCTCGTCGCTCAAAAGTTTTTCGTAGCAGTCCTTCAGTCCTCTTCCGTAGCAGTAGTAGGCCTTGGCGTTGTCCGGATCCACCAGGATGGCGGCTCTGAAATCGATGACAGCCTCCTCGAAGCTGCCCTTTTCCGCCCTGTCCATGCCCTGGGCAAGAAGTCCGTCGCTGAACCGCTTGTCAAAATTCTTAAGGATGTACTTCACGTAGTTGTCTCTGTACTTGAAGTTAGGGTCGCAGCCGATGACGAAAGCCATATTCAGCGCGATCTTCAGCACCGTGAGCCCGGTCATCTCCGTACGCCTGATGGGTACAGGCACATCCTTCAAAATATCGTAGACCCCTGCCTTCTTAAGGTAGTCCTCGCTGAGTTCGTCAAAGAGGAACTCCTTCAGGTAATCAGTAAGCAGTTCTCCTATCCTGTCTGTCTTATTAAGATCCATTATCTGCTGATCTCCCATCCTTTTTTGTTGAATCTTCTGTAATTTATATCGTCCAGAGCCCCTCTCAGATCCATATCCAGGGTCTTCAGGACCTCTTCGGTGCAGTTTTTCGCCTTGCCGGTGCGCTCCAGTTCTTTTGCGTAGGCATAGAGGATCCTGTACTGGTCCTCCTTCCTGCGCTCCCTGTTCTGGTAGCCTCCCTCGTAGTAGAATTCCGCCAGTCCCTTATAGAACCGGAACGGAGTGGTCTCTGCCATGAAGAAGTTCAGGGTGTTGGTGAAGCCTCCTCTGTTATAGTAGGTGTCCAGCATCCTGTCGATCTGTTTAAGAAGCACCATGTCTTCCGCGCTCATGTCTCTGGTGGACACCACCTCGTATGGGGCGTGGTCTCTGTAGACGATCCCGTATTTTTCGGCCTCGTCCTCCATGACGGTGCCCTTAAGCACCTTCAGGAACCCCATCTGGAAAGCGTCCGCCTTAAGGGCGTAGGCCCTGTCGAAGCCTCTCTCGAAGGTCTCCATGGTCTCAAGAGGAAGGCCTGCTATAAGATCGATGTGGACGTGGCAGTTGCCGCAGTTTATGAGTTTTTCGGTGTTGTACAGCACCGGATATACGTTTTCAGACCTGTGGCATGCCCTGAGGGTCTCGGGGTTCATGGACTGGATGCCTATTTCGAACTGAAAAAGGCCCTTTCTGGCGGTTTTTATCAGTTTTATGGTCTTGTCATCAAGCAGGTCTCCGCAGAGCTCAAAATGGAAATTTGTGACCCTGTTGTCATTTCCTATTATGTACCTGAGTATCCGGTAAGCCCTGTCCTTGTCATAGTTGAAGGTGCGGTCGATGAACTTCACCTGCATCAGATCCTTGAAGAGAAAATACCTGAGTTCCTGCTCCACCCTGGATATGTCCAGGGATCTCACACTCTTGTCTATGGACGACAGGCAGTAGGAGCATCTGAAGGGACACCCGCGGCTGGACTCATAGTATACCACCTTGTCCTTTTCAGGCTCCAGCACGGAATACGGAAAAGGAATGGTGTTGAAGTCCAGAGGCTCGATAACGTCATTTACGAAGATCATGCCCCGGGATCTGTAAGTGAGCCCGGGCACCGTACCAAGTTCTTCCTCGAAGGAGAGCTCCGGGCTCAGTTTTTTCCCCGTGAGGATCTGGATAAGCCTGAAGAAGGGGTACTCTCCCTCCCCTGAGATCAAAAAATCCGCCCACGGGTTTTGCTCCATGAATTCCACCCCGTTGAAGCTCACCTCAGGCCCGCCGATCATGATCCTCAGGGAGGGCTTGGCCTTCTTTAAGTCGGAGCAGAGTTTCACCGTCTCCTCCACGTTCCACAGGTAGCAGGAAAAGCAAACTATGTCATAGTCTTCCGGAACTATCTCGTTATATATGTAGTTCAGGTCGTTGTTTATGCTGAACTCCCTCATATCGCAGTCCACGTCCTCGTTGACGATCACCGTGTAAAGGTACCTGATCGCCAGGTTTGAGTGGACGTACTGGGAATTCAGTGTGCTGAGGAGGATCTTCATAATCTGCGGAACCTTTCGTCTTTCACCAGTCCTGAATCTTCCATTGCTCTCCTGAGAGCGGCGATCATTCTGTCGTTGTCTCCCGGGAGATCGCCCTTTAAGGACACATAATTTGAAGCGTGGTTGGATCTGAACAAGCAGGGCTTTTCCGGTCTTGCATAGTCCAGCATGATGGCGGCCTCCTGAAGCACCTCACCCGGGGTGAGAAGCTTGAACTTCCCGTTCTGACAGTCCTCCAGAAGAGGCGCCGGGTATTCAAGCATCAGCGTAAGAAAGCTTACGTAGGAGGCGTTCATCTCGGCGATCATCCTTCCGGACTCCACCGCGTGCTCCTCCATGAGCTCCGGTCCGCCCAGACCGGATATGAAGGTGACGGAGGTCTTGATGCCGCTGCGCTCCAGCTTCTGCACGCCTTGGATGATCTGCTCACGGGTCTCCCCCTTGTTCATCCTCTCCAGCACCTTTTCGGAGCCCGATTCTGCCCCGAGATATACCATGGTGAGGCCGTGATCTCTAAGTTCCTCAAGCTCCTCATCGGTCTTCCTCAAAGCGTCCGTGGCCCTTCCGTATGAGGTAACTCTCTCGTTTTCGGGGAAAAGCTCACCTATCCTGTCCAGAATGGGCAGAAGCTTCTTGTTGGAGAGGCACAAAGCGTCTCCGTCGCAGAGGAATATCCTTCCCACTCTCCTGTAATGGGCCCTTGCCCAGTCAAGATCTTCCAGAACGTCCTCCATGGGTCTCAGCCTGAACTGCTTTCTCTTGTACATGCTGCAGAAGGCGCACTTGTTGTGTGAGCATCCCACGGTCACCTGCAAAAGCAGGCTGTATGCTTCGCTTGGAGGTCTGTAAATGTCGCCGATGTATCTCATATAAGCCTGTCCTTCAGCAAAAGATCCCTGCCCGGACATCCTGTCCTTTCAGGGATCTCCTTTTTATCTTACATTCTTTCGGGAGCTTCCATTCCCAGAAGTTTCAGGCCGTTTCTGATAGCTGTCTTGGCCGCTGAGGTCAGTGCCAGCTTGGCCTTTCTCTCATCCTTGTTGTCCGTGAGGATGTGCTCATCGTGGTAGAACTTATTGAAGGCCTGAGCCATATCCACGATGTGTCTGGTGAGAATGGATGGCTCGTACTTGGTGCCCGCCTCGATGATCACGTCCTTAAGAGCGTAGATCTCTTTTGCAAGGGTGTATGCGGAGCCTTCCGTAAGGTATCCGGGATCGAAGTCCTTAAGGTCATTGGCGTCCTCTCCCGCATTCCTTAAGACCGACGCGCATCTCGCATAGGTATACTGCACATACGGCCCGGTCTCTCCGTTGAAATCCAGGACCTGCTTCCAGTTAAAGACGTAGTCCTTGATCCTGTTGTTGGAAAGCTCGTTGAATACCACGGCTCCCACTCCCACCTGCCTTGCGATCTCCTCGATGTTGTCGGTGGCAACGCCCTTTTCCTTTATGATCTCTCTGGTCTCATCTATGGCCCTGTTCAGAACATCCTCCAGGAAGACCACACGGCCTTCTCTTGTGGACATGGTGCCCTCTTCAAGGCTCACCAGTCCGAAGGGTACGTGGACGATATCCTTTGCCCACTCATATCCCATGAGTTCCAGGATCTTCTTCAGCTGCTGGAAATGCAGATTCTGCTGGGATGCCACCACGTAGATGTTCTTGTAGAAATCATAGGTTTCCTTGCGGTATTTTGCGCAGGCCAGGTCACGGGTGATGTACAGGGTGGATCCGTCAGACTTGAGGATCGGAGCAGGCGTCAGTCCGTAGGGCTCCAGATCCACGATCTCGGCGCCCTGGGATTCCTTGAGGAGGTTTTTCTCCCTGAGCTCCTCCACCACGGCGGGCATCTTGTCGGAATAGAATGACTCTCCTGCGTAGGAATCGTACTCGATGCCCAGCATACCGTATACTCTTCCGAACTCCTTAAGGGACTCATCTCTGAACCACTGCCACAGTCTGGTCTCCTCTTCCTCGCCATGCTCCAGTCTGGTGAAGGTCTCCCTGGCCTCATCGTTCAAGGAAGGATCCTTTTCCGCTTCCACGTGGAACTTCGTGTAGTAGGAAAGAAGCGTGGGGATGGGGTCGTTCCTTACATCGTCCTCATTTCCCCAGTGACGGTAGGCTACGATCATCTTGCCGAACTGTGTGCCGTAGTCGCCGAGATGATTGATCCTGATGACCTTGAAGCCCATAGCCTGATGGATCAGGTTGATGGAGTTTCCGATGACGGTGGATCTGATATGACCGATGTGGAAAGGCTTTGCGATGTTGGGAGATGAGAATTCCACGATCTCGGTTCTTCCCTGTCCCACGTCGGACTTGCCGTATTCGTCGCCCTTCGCCATGGCCTCTCCGATGACTTCCTTCACGAAGGGTTCTCTGGCTATGAACATATTTACGTAGGCATTGACCTGCTCGACCTTGCTGAACATGGGATTCCCCGAAAGGCCTTCCGCTATGTCCTTTGCGATAAGGGGCGGCGCCTTTCTCAGGACCTTTGCAAGTCTGAAACATGGGAATGAATAGTCACCCATTTCGCTGTTCTGCGGGACCTCGATCATGCCCTCGATCTCTTCTGACGTAAGATCCGCCACCTGTTCATTCAGGAGCCTGGCCAGTTCTTCTTTTACATTGATCATATCTTTTCTCCTATAAGCTCGATAATGTTATTCTCGTTATATACCTTTATTCCCAGGGCTCTCATCCTCTCTCCGAAAACTCCGTCCCTTTCTGTAAGCGGCCCGGTGAAGGTCCCGTCATGGATGGTCCCATAGCCGCAGGACGGGCTGTTCTCCTTGAGAATGGCTCCCTCTATATCCTCTGAAGCATATCGTCGCAAAACATACTGTTCCGCTGCTTTCGCCCCTTCGAGAAACTGTCCGGTAACGTCCTCTCCCAGTATGTTCACGACTCTGTCGCCCAGCCTTTCCGATGGTTCTCTGGGCACCGGGAGGCCTCCCATGACCTCGGGGCACACAGTAACATACTCTCTGCCTTCAAGGAACCGGCATACGTCAGAGGAATAGTTGTTTCCACCGGAATATTTTACATTTTCGCCTGTGAGACAGGCGCTTACGATGTACATTCCATTACTCCCTGAACTTGACGATGGTTACTCCGTCGCCGCCCTCATTGTAGTTACCTCTCCTGAAGGATGCAACGTTTGGCAGTGTACTGAAAAGGTTCCTCAGGCCGTTCTGAAGTATGCCCTGTCCTCTTCCGTGAATGACGGTGACTTCCTTGAGCCCGGCCACGTAGGCATCGTCAAGATATTTCATCACGTCTTCCACTGCATCGTCCAGATTCTTGCCTATGACGTTAACAGAAGTGGTTACCTGCATGGCCTTGGTCCTGTAGATGCCGGACGTGCCGTCGACTGAGCCTGTGCGTCTCTCATAGATGCTCTTCTTAGGAAGATTCACTCCCTTCGGACCGCCTCGGACCAGCATGAGGTCCCGGGGATCCACCCTCATCTTCATTATGCCAGCCTGGACCAGGATCGGGCCGTCGCCTGAGGGTACCTCCAACACCTCCGCGGTTTCTCCCACGGAAATGATCTTTACACGGTCTCCGGGCCTGAGTTCATTTACCGAAACGGGGTTATTGTTAACTTCTTTTATTTCCACAGAGGAGTATTTGCTCCTCACATCCTTAAGCTTCTTCCGCCCGGAATCAAGCCTCTTATTCCTCTCTCCCAGACTCTCTTCTTTGGCAAGCTGCTTCAGTTCCTCCCTCACCTCGTCCACGGTACGGCTGGCGTCATCCACGATGTCCCTGGCCTGTTTCCTGGCCTTTTCCAGGACCTCGTTCTCGTGTTTGTCCAGAAGCTCAAGCCTTCGGGCTATCTGTTCTTCCTTCTCCCTGGCCTCTCTCAGCACCTTCTCAGTCTCGGCCCTTTCGGCTTCGGCAGCCTTACGGTCGTCCTCGATCCTGGAGATCACATCCTCGAACTCCAAATCTCCTCTCTCGATGAGACGGTCCGCCCTGTCTATGATCTTCTGATCAAGTCCAAGCTTCCTGGATATCTCAAAGGCGTTGGATTTGCCCGGAGTTCCGATGACCAGCCTGTAGGTGGGGCTCAAAGTCTCCACGTCAAATTCCATGGAGGCGTTCTGCACTCCGTCCCTCTCGACGGCGAATTTTTTGAGCTCGTTATAATGAGTGGTGGCTGCCACAGATGCGCCCTTCTCCATGAGAGACTCCAGAATAGCAATGGCCAGAGCCGCGCCCTCCGTAGGGTCGGTCCCCGCGCCAAGCTCATCCAGAAGCACCAGGGAGCCGTATCCCGCCTTATCCAGAAACTCCACGGTGTTCCTCATATGGGATGAAAATGTGGAAAGGCTCTGCTCGATGGACTGCTCGTCTCCTATATCGCAGAAGATATCCTTGTAGACCGGTACCCTGCTCTCGCTTGAGGCAGGAATGTGAAGACCGGTCAAGGCCATCATGGACAGAAGGCCCATGGTCTTCAGAGTCACGGTCTTTCCGCCCGTATTCGGCCCTGTGATCACCAAAGTGGAAAAATCCTTACCCAGCCTAACGTTTACGGGAACCACCTTCTTACGGTCGATCAGTGGGTGCCGCGCCTGTTTCAGATCGAGGTATCCATCTTCATCTATCTTCGGCTCCTCAGCCTTCATCCTCGATGAAAGCTTGCCCTTGGCGAATATCACGTCCAGATCCGTCAAAAGGGTCTGATTGTTGCTTAGCTGCCTGAAGTGTTCCGCAACAGCACCGGAAAGCTCCATGAGGATCCTCTCGATCTCAGCCTGTTCCCTAAGCTCCAGTTCCCTTAAACGGTTGTTGGCTTCCACAACGGCCTGGGGCTCGATGAAAAGGGTGGAGCCTGAGCCGGACTGATCGTGAACTATGCCGGGCACCTTTGACCTTTGCTCCGCCTTGACGGGAACCACGTATCTCCCGTCTCTTAAGGTTATTATGGAATCCTGAAGATAGGGCTGATTGGTCTTTGAAAAGACCACTGAGTTCAGCTTCGCTCTTATCTGCTCGTTTTCCTTCAGGATGTCCCGCCTGATCCTGGCAAGCTCCGTGGACGCGGAATCCGCCATCTCGTCCTCCGACAGGATGGAACGGTCGATCCTGTCCCTCAGGGCCGGGAACACCTCCAGCACCTCGGCTCTTCCTGAGACGGACGGAAGTTCAGGGAGATCTTTCCCCAAAAAATTCCTGCAGTCCTCGGTGATCTTCATGTTCCGAAGGATCATAAGGAGCTCCTTCATGGTGAGTGAGCCGCCTTTCCTGGCGCGGAGGAGCAGGGGCTTGGTGTCGCAGAGTCCTCCCAAGGGGAGCGGGCCCTTTCTCACGATGATCTCCGCTGCTTCCGAGGTTTCCTTCAGGAGATCCCTTATCTCGGCCGGGTCGGACCTGGGGCTGAACCTTGATATCCTGTCTTTTGCCATCTGGGAGCAGGCTTCCCCTGAAAGCACCTCGATTATTTTGTTGTATTCAAGTATTTCCGATGCTCTCTTGTTCATCTCCCTATCGGTCCCTGAACATTATCTTTTGAGTTTGGAAAGCTCATCCTTGAGCTGGATGTTTTCCATCTGAAGATCAAAATACGCGGACTCGAATTCCTTTACCTTAGCTTCCAGCTTGGCTGCGTAATCCTCGATCTCTTTCTTGTCTTCATCGGCCTTTGAAGCGCCTTCCTTGTACTGGATGAAGTTCTGCTTGGCCTCGTCCCACAGCTTCATGTAGTGCTGGGTGTCGCTTTCAAGCCTCTCCTTCTCTTCCCTGAGCCTGGTGACTTCTTCCCTCATGCCGAACACCTCGTCCGCCATGTTGACGCAGGCCAGTGTGGCAAGGGAACCGGCTCTTGCGCTTGAGGTGAATTTAGAGATCTCTCTCATCTTTTCGTCTACATAAGCTGCGATCTCCTGGATGGTTTCCGGGTCTCTCTCTCCGGAAATGGTATATTCCTGTCCGTAGATCCTGACTGTTACCTTGTTGTCTTCCATGATGTCTCCTTAAGTTCAATAAACCGGGGGGTAACCTATACTTCTCTCAAGATCGCGCCAAGCTCATCTGCGAGAGCTCTAACGACCTTTTCGTGGACTTCAGAGGCTTCGTCATCCTTAAGGGTCTTTTCATCTGACCTGTAGGTCAGACTGAAGGCCACGCTCTTCTTTCCCGGAGGAATAGGTACTCCTCTGTAGATGTCGAAGAGCTTCACGTCCTTAAGAAGGCTGCCTGCTGTCTTCTTTATGACTTCTTCTATATTTCCTACCGTCTCGCTCTCTTTTACCACCAGGGCTATGTCTCTGATGATGGAAGGATACTTGGGAAGCGGTTTGAATATCTTGGTCGTATCGGCCAGGGCCAGGATGCCGTCCAGAGCAAGTTCAGCAGCGTATGCCTTGGTGCCGATGCCGTACTTCTCTGTGACTTCCGGGTGTACCTCTCCCATGATGCCGATCTCGATCTCTTCCGCAATGTCGCCGTTCCCTGAGCGTTCCATACGGGCGGCGCGGATCCTGGCGCATCTTCCGGGATGGTAGGGACCGTACTCCGTCTCGGGTACGAATTTCAGGTCTCTGATTCCAAGCTTGCAGAGCATCTCCGTGATGATTCCCTTGAGTTCGAAGAAGCCCGCTCCGTTTCCGTACATTCCGAAGGAGATGTCATATCCCTCAAAGGGAAGACCGTTCTCTTCGAGATAATTCATCATGAATGTATTTCCTATCTCGAAAGCCTTGACGGTATCTATGTTTCTGGAATAGTTCCTTCCGAGGACTTCCATCATCTGCGGCATGAGTATGGTCCTCATGACCGATGTGTCCTCTCCCAGGGGATTGAGGATCTTAACGAAGCCTCTCTCCCAGGAATCCTCAGCTATCCTTACGTTGTCCACTCCCTTGGGGCTTACGAAGGAATATGTCTGGATCTCATTCATGCCCAGAGCGCATAGACTCTCCCTGATGGTATCCCGGATGTCCCTGGAATAGGACTGGGATGCCTCATTGTTGCCCTTGGGGATGGTCACGGGAAGCATATCGTAGCCGTAAAGTCTGGCGACTTCCTCGACTATGTCTTCCTCGATCCTGATGTCCTGTCTCACTGTGGGATAGCTGACGTACATGTCATCTCCCTCACCGGTGACAGTCATCTCAAGAGATTCAAGGTATGATACCATCTGCTCTCTCGGGATATCGATCCCAAGTACCTTGTTGATCCTGGAAACTCTCGCATGTACCGGGACGGCATCCTCTGGAACTGGATAGATATCCACCCTGCCCTTTACGACTGTGCCTGCTCCGATGAGCTCGATCAGGTGGCAGACTCTGTCAGCGGCAGCTCCCGCCAGATTGGGATCGATGCCCTTCTCATATCTTCCGGACGCCTCTGTCCTCAGACCCAGCCTCTTGGCTGTGGTCCTGACGGAGTTTGCCCGGAAGTTGGCGGACTCGATGACTATGGTCCTGGTTTCAGGAAGGATCTCTGAATTCAGACCACCCATGACTCCTGCCACAGCAACGGGCTTCTCCGCGTCGTTGATCATCAGCATCCTGTCGTCCAGAGTCCTCTCCGTTCCGTCCAGTGTAACGAACTTCTCTCCGTCCCTGGCCGTATCAACTATGATCCTGTGGCCCGCCAGAGACTCGATGTCGAAGGCGTGCAGCGGCTGACCGTATTCCAGCATTACGAAGTTGGTGATGTCAACGATGTTGTTGATGGGTCTCATGCCCGCGTGGATCAGCCTTTTCTGGAGCCACCAGGGGGAATCCTCCACCTTGATGTCCTTCACGATCCTGGCCGTGTATCTTTTGCACAGGTCTGATCTGACCTCGCAGGTGATGTAGTCGTTTACGTCCTCCACCTCGTCATTGATCCCGGTATCCGGATATTCGAAGCCGGTGCCGAAGGTGGCTGCGGCTTCTCTGGCCATTCCGATCATGGAAAGGCAGTCGGGCCTGTTTGGCGTGATCTCAAAATCGATGACCGCGTCCTTCAGTCCCATGACTTCCACCACATCCTGCCCCAGAACGCTCTCGAACTCGTCAGCGTTCTTTCTGTCGTGATCCAGAAGCCAGATGCCGTCCCTCTGGTTTACGGGGACTACCTTGTCATCGTAGCCCAGTTCGCCGAAGGAGCAGAGCATTCCGCAGGAGGAGACTCCCCTGAGCTCTCCGGCCTTAATGTCCACTCCGCTCTCTGTCTTTGGCTGTCCGTGAAGAGGCCCGGGGATGTGGGCGCCGTCAAGGGCCACGGGAACATAAGCTCCCTCATAAATGTTGGCCGCGCCTGTCACGATCTGCAGGAGTCCGGTACCGGGATCCCTGCCGTACGCCTCGGTGTCACCTATATTCACCTGAAGCACCGCCAGCTTGTCGGCGTTGGGATGCTTTTCGATCTTTTCTATCCTGCCTACGACTACTCCGGAAATGTCTTCCCCTGTAAGTTCCATGGTCTCCAGGTTCGATCCTGACATGATCATCCTGTCGCAAAAAACTTCAGGGCTTACCTTTACGTCCGTATAATCTTTTAACCACTCTAAAGAAACTATCATCTATGCCGTCTCCTCTCTATTTGAACTGTTCTATGAAACGCATATCGTTCTCATAGAGAAGTCTTATGTCGTCGATCTCATGCTTGAGCATGGCCACTCGCTCAACTCCCAGTCCGAAAGCGAAGCCTGTGTACTTCTCTGTGTCGATGCCGCCTACCTTGAGCACGGAGGGATGCACCATTCCGCAGCCCAGGATCTCTATCCAGCCGGAGCCCTTGCAGACTCTGCAGCCTCTTCCGCCGCACTTGAAGCAGGAAACGTCCATCTCAGCGGATGGTTCAGTGAACGGGAAATGATGAGGCCTGAACTTGGTCCTGGTCTCGGACCCGAACATCTTCTTGGCGAAGGTGTCCAGCACGCCTTTAAGGTCAGCCATGGTTATGCCCTCGTCCACCACCAGGCCTTCCACCTGATGAAACATGGGGGAATGGGTGGCGTCAGGTGTGTCGCATCTGAAGCATCTGCCGGGAGCAAAAACCCTGATGGGCGGCTTCATGGACTGAAGTGTCCTGACCTGTACCGGCGACGTCTGGGTTCTCAGGAGGACCTGGTCGTTTATATAGAAGGTGTCGGTCCAGTCTCTTGCGGGATGATCGGGGCCGGCGTTCAGGGCGTCGAAGTTGTTGTACACGGTCTCGATCTCCGGTCCTTCCGTCAGGGTGAATCCCATGGACTTGAACACCTCTGATATCTCGTTGATGGTGATCGTCACAGGATGCTCAGTTCCCAGGTGGAACTCCTTGCCCGGCTCGGTGACGTCGATCTTTTCGGCCTTGAACCTGGCTTCCTGAGCCGCAGCCTTGAGCTGCTCCTGTGTGTTCTTAAGCATCTGCTCGACCTGGGCCTTCACCGTGTTGGCTTCCATGCCCAGTTCTTTTCTCTCTTCAGGCGAAAGACCACCCATGGATTTGAGAATGGATGTCAGGTCGCCTTTTTTGCCCAGTATCTTGATCCTCACCTCTTCGGTGTCCTTGAGAGACGTGGCCGCTTCCAGTCTCTCCCTTGCCTCGTTCAGGATCTGCTGTAACGATTCCTTCATTTCTTGCTTCTTATCCTTTCGTACATCAGTATTCCCGCCGCCATGGAAGCGTTCAGGCTTTCGGTATTACCGGCCATGGGAATACGTATTTTAATGTCAGACATCTCTATGAGCTCCGGAGCCACGCCGTTTCCCTCATTCCCCACCACTATAGCGCAGTCGCGGGAAAGGTCCTCCTGGAAGTACGCCTTAGGGGCGTCCATGCAGGACACGGCGAGTTTTTTGTTCCGGGCCTTAAGAAACGCAGACAGTTCTTCACCATCTTCAAAAAATGCAACAGGCATCCTGAGCACGGATCCTGCAGCGGACCTGACCGCCTTGGGAGAATACGGGTCTGCCGTACCCTTCAGGAACACCGCCAGGCTGAATCCGGCAGCATCCGCAGTACGGAGTATGGTCCCGATGTTCCCCGGGTCCTGGAGTCTGTCCAGCACGATGATATTCCCGTCTCCCAGCTCCATCTCATAGGGTGCGGTCTCCTTCATGGCCACCACTCCGATCACTCCCTGAGGAGTCACTGTGTCACTGAGCTTTGAGAATAAAGAAGGGGGCAGTTTATAGATCCTGTCCCCCGGTACTTCGCTGAAATCAGGTCCAACGCCGCCTGGGCTGTCTGGTCCGACATCATCCCTTACCATGAGAGTTTTGATCTCCACACCTTCCTTCAGGGCTTCCTCAACCAGGTTGGGGCCTTCTATAAGGTATTCTCTCCACTTGTCACGGTATTTCTTTTTTTTAAGCTCAAGAGCATGTCTGAATATTTTATTTTTGTCAGATAATATCTCTTTCAAACGGCTTGTTCAATTATACACCGAAAGCCGGCTATGCCGGCTCGGTCATTTCAAAACCGGTTTTCCGGTCTCAATTATTCTTCAAGAAAACTGGGGATGACGAACTCTGATCTTTCTGACCCGTCTTCCTCTTCATTCTTTTTCTTCTCCAGGAGTTCCTGAAGCGTGACTTCCGTTCCGCTCAGGCCTTCGACCTTGCCGAATACGTCATCGAGTCCCTTGCCCTGAGGAAGATCCTTGGGCATTCTGATCTCTTCGTCGGTCCTGTTGAGTCCTGTGGACACTGGCTTAGCCTGAGGTTCCGGTGCCGGTGCTTCCTGAATGAGCTCCTCTCCGTGATATTCTTCCTCTTCATCGAAGCCTGTCGCTATGACGGTCACCTTGACCTCGTCCTTCATGGATTCTTCGTTGGAAACTCCGAAGATCAGGATGCAGTCCTCGTCAGCTCTCCTCTGTACCTCAGATGCGATCTCGTTGATCTCCATCATTCCGATGTCGTACCCGCCTACGATGTAGAGCAGGATGGCCTTTGCGCCGTCGATGGTGGTCTCAAGAAGCGGGCTCTCCACAGCTCCCTTGACTGCGTCAGCAGCTCTGGTCTCTCCGAATCCGTGTCCCACTCCCATGTGAGCAACTCCCCTGTCGGTCATGACTGAACGCACGTCCGCAAAGTCCACGTTGATAAGAGCGTCGTCTCTGATAAGATCGCTGATGCCCTGAACGCCCTGACGGAGAACGTCATCTGACATCTTGAAAGCTTCAAGCATGGATGTGTTCTTGGAACTGTTCTCTATGAGCTTGTCGTTGGGAACTACCACCAGAGCATCCACATATTCCTTCAGGTACTCGATGCCCAGTTCAGCCTGCTTGGCTCTCTTGACACCTTCGAAGGAGAAAGGCTTGGTGACCACGCCTACCGTAAGTATGCCCATGGCCTTGGAAGCCTTGGCGATCACGGGAGCAGCGCCTGTGCCTGTGCCGCCGCCCATTCCGGCTGTGATGAATACCATATCGGCATCCTCGATATGTGCGACGATGTCCTCGATGGATTCCTCCGCTGCCAGCATTCCGATCTCCGGATTGGCTCCTGCGCCCAGTCCTCTGGTAAGTTTCTCTCCGATCTGTATCTTGGTATCTGCATTACCGAGAGCCTGGGTGTCAGTATTTACGGCGATGTAATCGATTCCCCTGAGTTCGGCCTCGATCATCTGATTGACGGCATTGCATCCGCCGCCGCCTACTCCGATAACTTTGATAACGGCACCTTTTCTCTCGTTGGTATCAAACTGTAGCATGAAATTCTACCTCCATAGTGTCAATAAACATACTTGGGTACATTATAGCATATGCCTGTGTTTTTTGCACTATTTTTTTTGACAGGTCACAGGTCGCCCGCCTGTTCTGCTTTCAGGGCGCAAAAGATACGCCTGTCCCTTTATTTTCCAAGCTCATCGCTTCTCTTCCTCGCGGCCAGGTATCCTTTCTCCACCGACTCTCTGAACCCGGCCTCAGCCATGGCGCTGATCCCGGCTTCAGTGGTGCCTCCCCTGGAGGCCACGCGGCTTACCATCTCTTTTGCGGACTTTCCGTTCTTTTCCATGAGACAGGCGGCTCCGAAGAAGGTCTGAAGCGCAAGTCTCTCCGCAGTCTCGCGGTCCATGCCGTCCCTCACCGCCGCTTCCGCCATGGCATCCGTCAAGAGATAGAAATATGCCGGCCCGGAACCTGACAGGGCTGTGACCGCCGATATGAGGCTCTCATCCACCTTCTCTGTAATGCCCAGAGGCCCGAATAGCTCCTCTGCCAGCTTACCGTCCTCCTCAGAAGCGTTTTTTCCCAGTGCGTAGCCTGTGGCGCTCTTTCCCACGGTCATTCCCAGGTTCGGCATTGCCCTCACCACTCTGGCTCCGGGTATAGCCTCCTCCAGGGTCCCTGTGGTGATCCCGGCCATGACTGAAACATACAGTTTGCCTGCATCGAAGTACTTGCCGTACTGTTCCAGTGCTTCCCTGCAGTTCTGGGGTCTCACGCAGAAGAACACTATGTCTGAACTCAATATGTCTTCAGGCCTTCCGTTTATGACGCCGTACTTCTCTGAGAGCGCTCCCGCCGTCGACTGGTTTCCCGGGTTTATGACCGTAATGTTCCCGCAGGGCACCGCCCCGCTTCCGGTAAGGCCTGCAACCATGGCTCCTGCAATGAATCCGCTGCCGAGAAATGCGGTCTTGAGTTTCTCTATCATCTTAATTCCTCACCTGTCCCTTTCCGGTGACCCTGTATTTGTACGATGTCAGTTCCCTGAGTCCCACGGGACCCCTGGCATGCATCTTCTGTGTGGATATTCCGATCTCCGCCCCGAAACCGAATTCGAAGCCGTCGGTGAACCTGGTGGAAGCGTTCCAGTTGACACAGGCAGCGTCCACCTCTCTTAAGAATCTTTCCGCATTCGCCTCGTCCTCGGTCAGGATGCATTCCGTATGACCGGTCCCGTATCTTTGAATGTGCTCTATGGCTTCGTCCAGGCTTCCTACGGTCCTGGCCGAGATATCCAGGCTGAGATACTCCCTGCCCCAGTCTTCCTCCGCGGCCTCTTCGATCCCCGGCATCAGCTGTCTCAGTTCTTCATCTCCGTGGACGGTGACTCCTGCTCCCGCCAGCGCTCTCAAAAGCCCCGGCGCCATGCTGAGCCAGTTTCTGTGGATCAAAAGACTCTCGCAGGCATTGCATACTGAAGGCCTCTGTGTCTTGGCGTTCAGAACGATCTTTTCCGCCATGTCATGATCAGCGCTCTCATCTATAAAGATGTGGCAGTTCCCCACGCCCGTCTCCAGTACCGGGACCCTGGAGTTCTCCACCACGCTGTTTATGAGTTCAGCGCCGCCTCTCGGAATGATCAGGTCCAGATGGTCTGTAAGGCTCATCAGCTGATCCACGGCATCATGGGACTTCTCCTCGATGAGCTCCAGACAGCCCGGATCTATTGCAGACCCGCTGAGGGCCTCCTTCATGACTCTGACGAGTTCCCTGTTGGACTGAAGGGCGCTTCCGCTTCCTCTTAAGATTATACCCGATCCGGCCTTTAAAGCAAGAGCCGCAGCATCCACTGTCACATTGGGCCTGGCCTCGTATATCACAGCTATGACTCCCAGGGGCACGCTGACCTTCTGTATCAAAAGTCCGTTGGGTCTCGTCCACTCCCCGAGGACCCGTCCCACAGGGTCCTCAAGGGCCGACACCTGGCGCACTCCTTCAGCCATGGCCCTGACTCTGTCTTCGTTGAGTCTCAGCCTGTCCAGAAACTGATCTGATGCTCCGGCGTTTTTTGCGGTCTCACAGTCCATTGCGTTGGCTCCCAGAATAGTCTCCATGCTGCCCTCCAGGGCATCCGCTGCCCTGAGGAGCGCCTGGTCCTTTTCTTCAGATGACAAAAGTCCCAGCCTCCGGGACCGTTCTTTCACTGATCTGGCCTTGTCAGTCACTTCTTTGAATTCAGTCATCGATCATCACCGCCATGTTGTCCTTATGTATCACTTCATTTATGTCTTCAGAGCTGTTGTCCAGTTCCCGTCTGGAGAAACCCACTGTTCCTTTCCCGAGATGTCTGTGGGTCTCTGCCGTAAGGATGTTCACAACATCCCCTGCCTCGAAATCTCCCTCCCAGGCGCAGACCCCCTTCCTAAGAAGGCTCTTTCCCCTCCTGGTTATGGCCTCCTCCGCACCGGGATCCACGTATATGTTCCCCTTAGGTTTGGCATAGAAGGCCATCCACTGCAGCCTGGTGCTCAGCCTGTTCACGGCTCTGAAAAGAGTCCCCCTGCCTGTTCCTTCAGCCGCATGCTTCACTGAGTCCTTGTCTTTGTATGAGCAGATGAACACCGGTACTCCTGCGGTGGTCGCGAACCCGGCAGCGCTGAGCTTAGTCTTCATTCCTCCGGTACCGTTTCCCGAGCCTGCGCCGCCTGCCAGCTTCCGGATCTCGTCTGTGATCTTCCCGACCTCAGGTATGCGCTCCGCCCCCTTCCTGGAAGGATCCATGGTATAAAGGCCGTCCACATCCGTCAGGAGGATCAGAAGATCCGCGTGCATCATGCCGGCCACCTGGGCAGACAGTGTATCATTGTCCCCAAGCTTTATCTCGTCGGTGGCCACGCTGTCGTTCTCGTTGATGATGGGTACGGCTCCTGCTTTCAGCAATGTACCCAGAGCGTTGAAGGCATTCCTGTACCGCTCCATATCCGTAAAGTCCGTCCGGGTGAGAAGTATCTGTGCTGATACATAGCCCCGGCTGTCCAGAGCTTCCGTGTACATCTCCATGAGAAGCCCCTGGCCCGCTGCAGCCGCTGCCTGCTTTCTCTGTACCGTGCCTGGTCTCATGGTGTACCCCAGCCGCCTGAAGCCTGCGGCGATGGATCCTGAGGATACGATGATAACGCTGTGTCCCATGTCTCTTAAGTCGCATATCTGCCTCACGATGTTTTCCAGTTTGTTCCTGCTGATGTTTCCTTCCCTGTCCGTAATGGAACTGGTACCTATCTTTACTACGATGAGTTTTTTGTTCATATCTTCCTCCCGCCCCGGGATCTGGATTTTTTGTGCAAAATAATAAAGAATTATCTTATTATATATGACATGCATACAAATTTCAAGCCATGTTTAGGGTACAAAAAATACGGCCCTGCGTCCGTTTATCCACATAAAAAGACCCTGCGGATGATCTTCCGCAAGGTCTTTACCATTATCACGCTTTGTCCAGCATCACCGATGCCTTGAACAGGTCTCCGTCTATCGTTATCTCGAAGACTCCGCCCATCAGGTGGGTGAGATCTTTTGCGATGGCCAGGCCCAGGCCCGAGCCCTCGGTGTTCCGGCTCTCGTCGCCCCGCTTGAACCGCTCCATCAGCTCGTCCGCAGGGATGTTCAGCGCATCTTGAGACATATTCTTGACTTCCAGCAAAGCATGCCCCTTCCCCGTTGAGGCTCCTCCTGCTGCATCGCTCAGATTGATGTAGACTCTGCTCCCCTCAAGAGCATATTTGGATACGTTTGAGAGAAGATTCTCTATGACACGCCACAGGAGCTGCCCGTCGGCCCTCACCATGGTGCTCTCAAGATCGTTTTTTACGATCATATTGAGGTTTCTTTCCGCCAGCCGGTCGTCCATCTCAGCCAGCGCCTGTTCCACTATGGTCAGAATGTCCACGTCCGCGATCTCGCAGGGGATATTGCCGGATGAGGCCTTTGCAGCCTCGAAAAGATCCTCCGTCAGGCTCTTCAGGCGCCTGGTCTTCTCATCGATTATATCCAGATACTCCGGTGCTCTCTCCGAATCCAGCCCCTCCGTCTTCAAAAGATCCACATAGGTTATCATAGACGTAAGCGGCGTCTTGAGATCGTGGGACACGTTGGAGATCAGATCGGTCTTCAGTCTCTGATTCTTAAGCTCATTCTGCACTGCCAGATCGGTAGCCTGGGATATCTCATTGATGTCCTCCGCCAGCCGGTCGAAACCTGTGCGCGGGCCCTTTTCGTCCCGTTCGACGTCGATCCGGTATGTCAGGTTGCCGGACTTCACCTCGGTGACGCCGGTCTGAATTGCGCGGTATTTCTTCACAAGGCGGGGCACGAAGATCAAAAGGAGCACCAGATCCGCGATGGCGCCTATCCAGGTCATGGCCAGGATGATCATGCCGATCCCTATCAGAATATATTTTCTCATATATTTGTCGGATCTGAAGACCGTCCTTGTTGCGTAGCTCACGGCTCTCGCTATGGACGTCAACACTATCCCGATCAGGGAGCCTCTCAGGAAAGTCCCTGCCTTAAGCTTCTTGACCATGGCTAAAGCCGCTGCCAGAGCTGCCATGAGGCACAGGAAACTGCCCGCAGTGCATAGATATATCACAGAGGTATCAGGAACTCCGAAACGGTATGCGTCTGGCATCACAGGCTCATAACCTGCCTGTCCCGGCATTGCCGGCCATATCTCCGCCACGGGAATGTAACATCCGACTGCTCCGCCCAGAGCCGCGATCATAAGGGCCAGATGAAGCTCGGTCCATATCCTGTCAAACCAGTTCAGCTGAGGCTTCCCGTCCGCATATTCCCTGAACCTGCCGGTCATGACCATGAGCCCCACCATGCACGCTGCAGACAATATCCCCAAAACTGCGGCAAACAGCACATATCTGCTCACCAGGTCCGCCTGCGTGTGCTCGCCTTCGAACAAAACCGCCCAGTAGCTGCCGTAATTCTGCCGATACTCTTCGATAGACATCTCCGTGTCCTTAAAGACATAATTTACGTCGATCATCTGAGCGACCGATACCGCTCTGGACCCGAAATACCCGCAGGCTGCACCCAGCGCCGGACCCAGTATCCACAGCACCGCCGCTACCGGCTTCAATTCCTTTAAACTCTTTCTTTCCATAACACTATACCTTAAAACCCCTTTTGACTTATGAACTTCCGAAGCACTGACGCTTGGCCGCATAAGGCAGCCTCCTATCAGTGCTTCTCGACTTTATACCCTACTCCCCATACAACCTTCAGGTAACGGGGATTCTTCGGATCGATCTCGATCTTTTCCCGTATCCTTCTGATGTGGACCGCCACCGTGTTCTCAGGATTGAAGGCAGGCTCGTCCCAGACCTTCTCATAGATCTGCCCTATGGAGAATACCCTGCCGGCGTTTTTTGTCAGAAACTTCAGTATGCCGTACTCCGTAGGAGTCAGCCGGACCTCCTCTCCGTCCACCGTAACCTGCCTCAGGCTGTCGTCTATGACCAGACCCCCCGTCTGATACACGTCCTTCCCGGAGTCTTTTGCGATGCTCCCAAGGTTGGTGTAACGCCTGATCTGCGACTTGACCCTGGCTATGAGTTCCAGCGGGCTGAAGGGCTTGGTGATGTAATCGTCAGCCCCCACGTTGAGTCCTGTGATCTTGTCATAGTCCTCCGACCTGGCGGAAAGCATGATGATCGGGATGTTCTTCTCTTCGCGGATCCTCATGGTGGCCTGCATCCCGTCCATCCTGGGCATCATTATGTCCATGATGATCAGGTGCAGTTCCTCTTTGCCGGCGATATCGACCGCCTCCAGTCCGTCGTACGCCTTAAAAACATTATACCCCTCATTCTTAAGGTATATCTCTATGGCCTGCGCGATCTCACGGTCATCATCCACCACCAGTATATTGATCTTGTCATTGGAATCGTTCGGCATATGCTCCATTTCCCCTTTTCGTAATATGTTATATCATTATTATATTACAAAACAGCTGACAAAATGATTAAGAAATTATTAACTCTGTAATTCTATCGGATATATTTCAGTTCGCCTGTCTTCACGATCCTTTTGTGCCGGATCTGCTCCCAGGTTCCCGTCCCCCTGAAGAAAGCTATGACCGCAAGAGGCATCCAAGATAAGGTGAATACCGGGAACATCAGGATCGCCTTAGACATGCTCTTCAACCTTAAGGGGGACATCACCGCAAGTATCAGAGCGAAGCACACGGTTCCGGCCCATGATGCGGCGAGGCCTGCGCCGAGGATCAGAAACAACGAGGCTGCGCTTCCGAAAAATATTCCGTTTGCTATGGTGAGCGCCAGCGGTATCAGCGATGTGACCTGGATGTAAGGCAGAGACAGTATCATGAGCATGTCCATGAGCTGGAGGATCCTTTTCCCCTTTAAGACTTCCCTCAAAACATCCCCGCTGTACTTTTTCGAAACAGCCATGATGCCGCCCACCCAGCGTCTTCTTTGTCTGAGAGAGACCGGCAGATCCTCCGGCGCCTCGTCATAGGTCACCGCCTTCGGGACCCAGCAGATCTTGTATCCCTTATTCACGCAGAGCGCATTGAACTCGGTATCCTCCGCAATGGTAACGGTATTCCACCCGCCCATGCTGAGAAGCACCTCTCGCCTTATTCCAAGACCGGTTCCGATGAGTTTCGGCGCGATGCCGATCCTCGCTCTGGACTCATTGAAAAACAAGTTGAATATGTTGTAATACAGGCCGTAGCAGCCGGAGACCCAGGAATCATACGGATTCTTGGCTTCGATCCGGGACTTGGTCACATCCGCGCCGTTCAGAAAAGCATCATTCATTGCCCTGAGATACCCCCGGTCCGCCACGTTGTCAGCGTCGAAGAGCATGAAACAGTCTATGTCCTCTCTCTGGATGAGCTCGTCCACCGCCTGGTGAAGCACATCTCCCTTGTTCCGGACAGGTCCCCTGACATTTATGATCTTTGCCCCTGCCCTGCAGGCCATGCGCTCAGTGTCATCCGTACAGTTGTTGGGTATGACATAGATCTCCACCAGTTCGGAAGGATAGTCCTGCTCCCTTAGACTCCGCACCAGTTCGCCTATGACTGCCGCCTCGTTTCTTGCCGGGATCAGACAGGCAAATCTGGTCTTCGGTCCGTGGTTTTCCTCCGCCGGTCTTCTTCTCAGGAAGAAAAGGCACATCACAATGAAATACAGGCTGGCGGCCTTGATGATGCCCGCAATTAAAGCTGAATACTCTAAAACCATTAAAATACCCCCTGATAAATCGATCTCAAATCCCCCTTGATGAGATCAGTTTATCACCGGGTATCAGCTGGTTTCAATGCTTACGGATCACATTTAAGAATCGTTTAAGAATTACGTAAGAACTGCAAAGAACGCATAAGGTCCGCTGTAAGACAAACTATTCCCGCCCATCAAAATAGCCGGCAATGCCGGCTCATGAATCTATGATGTTTTGCGCCGTATCAGTCCAGCGCAGGGTCAAAGGATACGTAATTCTCGCCTGTGACCTTGATGGTGCCTCTCTCTATCCCCTTTCCGAAAAGATCCTGGACCACCAGCTGGATGTCCTTGTTTTTAAGTGCGTCCACTATGTTATTCGAAAGGCCCTTCACCACCAGGTTGTCCAGCACATATGCGCTGACCCCCGCGTCTGAGATGTCTATGGCCCTGAAGTACATGTCATTGGCAAGCATGGCATAGATTATCTCCATGCTCTGCCTGTAAAGCACTGTCTCCTCCACTTCGAGAGGCTCACCGAGAGTCATTTTTTTGATGCTGAGGCCCCGGATGATGGTGACCCTGGGGTCCACGGAAGTCATCCTGAGCACTATGCCCTCGTCATCTATGACCACGAATCTCTCGCCGTATACCACGGCTGCGGTCTGCTTTCTCTCGGTTATGCGGATCACCACAGTGGAAGGAAGTTTTCTGGAGATCCTGACCTTTTCCATGTACGGGTCCTTTAAAAGCTGTTTCTTGATGCTGGAGGACTTGAAGCCTGTGAAAATGTTCACTCCCGTGGTGCAGTCACCCATGTTGATGATCTCCTCATCGTTATAGTAGGTATTGCCCTCCACCTCATATGTGGCTACGTCAAAACGGGGCGACCTCAAGCCGTAGATCACGGTGCCTATGATCGCCAGTACGATGATCAGGATGATATAACCTCTGAATCTCCTTATCTGTCTTTTTGCTTCTCTGTCTTCTTTTGCCATTATCCGATCCGGCTCAGTCCGTCACTGTCTGCTGCTCAGCCCGGCATCCTTCATTATCTCGTTATATATTATATCCGTGGCGTCAGATGCTGCCAGTGTTCTGGCCAGCCTGCCCATCTCTTCCGCCTTTTCGGGGTCCTCCTTGAGTTCCTTTACCATCTCCAGGACCTTCTCAGGCGTCACGTCCTTCTCTTCGATCATGAAAGCTGCTCCGGCGTCTGCCGCAGCCTTGGCGTTGAAATACTGATGGTTGGCGGATACGTTAGGTGAAGGGATCAGTATGGAAGCCTTGCCCTGTGCCATGGCCTCAGCCATGGACAGCGCTCCTGCCCTGGAGATCACCACATCGCAGGCTGCCAGGCAGTCCTGCATGTTGTCGATGTAGCTTGTGAGACGGATATTCTCCTGGATATCGATGTCCTTTTCACGAAGCTCCCCGCACACCTTGTCATAATACCACTTTCCTGTGCCGAATATAAGTACTTCTTTTGACTTTCCGTTCATGACGGAAGTGAATTCCACACCGATCCTGTCGATGGTCTCCGCTCCCAGGGATCCGCCGAAGATCAGCACCACGAAGTCATCTTCTGCGAGGCCCAGTCTCTGCCTTGCAGACCCCTTGTCCAGGGTAAAAAACTCCTGCCTCACCGGATTGCCGCTTACTACCAGCTTATCCTTATCATTGAAATACTCCCCGCCCTCCTTGAAGCCGAGGAATATCTTCCTTACATATTTCTCAAGTTTTCTGTTGGAAAGTCCCGGAAAGGCGTTCTGCTCGTGCACATAGCATTTGATGCCCAGTCTGTGCCCTGCGAATATTACGGGAAAACACACGAAACCGCCGGTCCCGATTATGATATCCGGTCTGAAGTCCTTAAGGAACTTATTCGCCTGCCTGATGCCGTTTGTCACGTGCCAGCCGAACTTGATGAGTTCCTTCAGACTGCCCCTTTCGTACCACCTGGTGTCGATATCCACCATTTCGTAACCGTACCCGGGCACCACCCCGTGCTCGAATCCTCCGGGATACCCGGCGTATATGATCTTGCCCTGTGGGTCCTTCTCTCTGAACTTTTCCGCAATGGCCAGAGCGGGATAAACATGTCCTCCCGAACCTCCGCCTGTTATGACCGTCTTCATTATCTGTAACTCTTATCTGGCTGGACAGCCACGTTCCTTTTGACCATCATTTTTGACTCTTCCTCTTCCAGTCTGAGCCTTTCCAGAGCCATTTCCTCCTCTGCCTGCTCAGACTGTCTGGTGATGTTCCACAATATGCCTATGAGGCCCATAAGAAGGAGCAAAGCGTTTCCTCCATAGCTCACGAAGGGAAGGATGACTCCCGTAGGAGGCATGGATGATGTCACAACGGCCACATTGATGGCCACCTGCACGCCGATCATTATTGTTATTCCGGAGGCCAGCATCATGCCATAGAGATCTTTTGCTCTCATGGCGGCTCTGCAGCCTCTCCAGATCAGTACCAGATATACTATGAGCAGTACAACGATGCCCGCAAATCCCAGCTCCTCGCCGATTATTGCAAGGATGAAGTCATTCTGGGATTCAGGAAGATACAGGAATTTCTGAACGCTGTTTCCAAGTCCCAGCCCTTTGAATCCGCCTGTTCCCAGAGCCAGCAGGGACTGCACTACCTGATATCCCCTTCCGAGGGAATCCTCGAAGGGGTCCAGAAAGCTCAGAAGTCTCATTCGCCTGTAATCCGAAGTGACTATCAGAGCAACGCCTGCCACCGCGCCGACCCCCGCCAAAAGTCCCAGCTGGTAGAGCTTCGCGCCGCCTACCAGAAGCATTCCTCCGCAGATGAAGATGATGGTGAATGCTGTGGACATGTTGGGCTGCTTAAGGATAAGAGCCGCATATATGCCCGTAAGAACGATGATCGCCATCAGTCCGCTGAACTGTCTGGGAAGTTCGGGGCTTCTTGCGTAGAGACCGGAGACGTAAAAGATCAGGCAGATCTTGGCGATCTCTCCGGGCATGATCGTGATGGGTCCCACATTGATCCACCTGGTGGCTCCGTTGATGTTCACGCCGATCCCCGGGATCAGCACCGCCACCAGAAGCACCAGGCCTATCACATAGGCCAGAAGCCAGACCTTTCCCCAGAGATGATAGTCTATCCTGGAGAAGAGGATCATGGTCACAAGTCCCATGGCGAACCACATGGACTGCCTTATAAGGTATGCATAAGGTGATCCGGTCTCCGAGATGGAGTCATAGTAGCTGGCCGAGAATACCATGATTATGCCGAAAAGGCACAGCCCGAGCACGATGAGCACCATGGTCAGGTCCCCGTTCCGGCTGCCCTTGAAGCTACGGGCGATATTGATTTTTTCCGTCTTTGCTGTCTTCATTAAAGTCTTCCGACGCATTCCTTGAAATGGCGTCCTCTCGCTTCGAAATCTTTATACATGTCCCATGAGGCGCAGGCAGGACTCAGGAGCACCTTGTCTCCGGGAACAGCCATGTCTTTTGCGTATCTCACGCATTCCTCCAGATCATTGAGTTCCACGTACTCTGCGAAGCCTTCCCTGTCCATGGCTTCCCTGATCATTCCACGGTCTCTTCCGAATAGAAGGACCTTCTTCACCCTTCCCGGGAGCCCGGCCGCAAGTGACCCGAAATCCTGCATCTTGGCGTCTCCGCCTGCGATGAGTATTATATTTTCCCTGAGAGCGTTCAGAGCGATGAGGGTGGCATCCACGTTGGTCCCCTTGGAGTCGTTGTAGTACTTCACTCCGTCGATCTCCTCAACGAATTCCAGCCTGTGTTCCACCCCGGGGAATTCTCTTAAAACCCTGCTTATGACCTGAGTGTCTATGCCGCTGAAGAAGGCTATGGCAGATGCCGCCAGAGCGTTCTCCACATTGTGGTCTCCCAATATCTCAAGTTCATTTCTGTCCACCAGAGGATGTTCAGTGCCCTCCTCATCCCTGATCAGGAGAAGGTCTCCCTTAAGGAAGGCTCCAAGTTCCACGTCCCTCTTTCTGCTGAACAGAGCAAGCTTTGCTTTCCTTTCCATGCCCGTCTTTGCCAGGCACAGGTCCAGAAGCACAGGGTCGTCCGCATTCAGGATAAGATAGTCATCCTCGGTCTGGTTCTTCCAGATCTGAGCCTTGGTCAAACCATAGTTCTCCATGGTGTGATGGCGGTTCAGGTGATCCGGTGTAAGATTCAGGATCGCTGCGACTTTGGGCCTGAAGGTGGACACGGTCTGGAGCTGGAAGCTGGACACCTCCGTGACCATCCAGTCTTCCGGGGTGCTCTGAGCGGCGAACTGTACCACAGGGATGCCGATGTTTCCGGCGACCGTGGACTTCCTGCCGGAAGCCTTGAACATCTCACCGGTAAGGGATGTGGTGGTGGTCTTGCCGTTGGTCCCGGTGATCCCTATGAAGGTCCCCTTACTGAGCCTGTATGCGAGTTCAAGCTCTCCGATGACCTCACAGCCCTGGGACCTGGCCATCACGACGAAGTCCTGCTCAGGGTCCGCTCCCGGGGAGATGATCATCTGATCAAATCTGCTGAAATCTTCCGGAATGGTCCCGTAGAACTCTTCCACGTTGTGTTTTTTGCAGTACTCTCTTATTTCGGGATCGGCCTTATCTGCGGTCTTTGAGTCCTGGACCGCAAGTTTATATCCCAGGTCGCCGAGGGCGTAAAGGGCGCACTTGCCGCTTCTTCCCATTCCTACGATTATCGCTCTCATTGGTCCTCCTCTAGATAAGGGATACGCCGAACGCGATGAGGCAGAAGATCAGTGTGAGTGTCACAAACAGCCTCACCACCTTGGTCTCATGCATGCCTCCGAGTTCAAAATGATGGTGGATGGGCGACATCCTGAAGATCCTCTTTCCGTGGGTCTTCTTGAAGTACGTCACCTGGATGATGACGCTGCCCGACTCCATGATGTAAATGAATCCCGCGATGGCCAGTATGAACTCCATCTTCATCATGACGGCTAAGGCTGCGATCCCCGATCCCAGGGCCATAGAGCCTGTATCTCCCATGAAGACCTTGGCAGGATAGTGATTGTATACCAGAAATCCTACGCATGCTCCGGAAATAGCCGCGTAGAACACCGAACTGTCATAGATCGAAAGACCCTGGGCCATGAGAGCCATGAACATGGCAACCAGAGCTGTCACAGACGATGCCAGCCCGTCCAGTCCGTCCGTAAGGTTCACGGAGTTGGAAAAGGCAGCCATGATGAACATGACCCATGGGATGTAGAATATCCCGAGATCTATGTAGTGATCCCAGATGGGGATCCAGATGGCGGAATGTGACGCGAACTGCTGAGTGGAGCCGTCCGCTATGAAATTGCCGCTGAAGAAATACGCCATGACGGCGAATGCCAGACCGAAGCCCAGCTGAAGAGCCAGCTTCTGCTTGGCGGAAAGTCCGTTGTTGTTCTTTCTGATGGCTTTCTCATAGTCATCCAGAAAGCCTATTAAGCTGAAGGCTATCATTGTAAACGCCACGCACGCCATGGATATGGTGAGCACGTGGAAGCATGCCGCGATGAAAAGGGCAGTCACCACCGCGGCTGTGAGTATGGCGATGCCTCCCATGGATGGGGTCCCGTTTTTCACCTGGTGCCAGGTGGGTCCTATCTCCTTTGTGAATTGCTCGAACTGGTGTTTTTTGAGAAAGGGTATGAGCCTTCCGGTAAGTACCGCGCTGAGCAAAATACTGATCACGAATGCGAGAAGTATTGGTAAATAATTGTTCATGTGACAGCCTTTCCTTCCTTAAAAGATCCGGGCGGCCAAAGGCCTGCCCTTCGGCGCGTCGGCGCCTCCCCCTATTCTTCCGTGAGCCGTGCAACGATCCTGTCGAATCCCATAAAGTGAGACGCCTTCACCAGAACGCAGTCTCCCGGGCTTACATGATCCCTTATGCCGTTTATCACCATATCTGCCGTCTCAAAATATTCCACGGCGCACCCGGTGTCATTATCCACAAGGATCAGGGGAACTTCATTCACCTTCTTTAAGTGATGTCCCTCTTTAAGTCCTGCGTCCATCCATCCGTCAAAGATGTACTTGGAGTCTTTGCCCACAGCCAGCACCGTTCCTATCCTCTTTGTGAAGGCATAAGCGCCGACTGCTCTGTGGCCGGCCTCCCGCTCAGTACCCAGTTCCCCTATGTCTCCCAGGACGGCGATGTGCTTGCCCTCCTCTGTTACGGGAGTGTTCATTAGGGTATTCATGGCGCTGAACATGGAGTCCGGAGCAGCGTTATAGGAGTCATCTATGATCTTGATCCCTCTGACTTCCTTCACGTCCAGTCTATGCTCCGTGATCTCGGTCTTCTCCAGTCCGCGGATGGCCTCCTCCATGGTAAGTCCGTAGCTTACCCCAAGGGCGACGGCCAGACTTCCGTTCAGCGCGTTATGCGCACCGGGGATCCCCAGTTTGATGTTATATGTCTTTTTTTCATATGTCAAAGAGAATTCTATTCCCTCTGTACCCCTGTCCGTCACGCCGGAGATCAGGAAGTCGCATCCGGGCCCGGTCCCCACCTTAAGGAGACGTCCCTTGATCCCCCTTTCCCTGAGATCCAGTTCGCGGAGGATGTCGTTATCGGTATTGACCGCAAGTACGGAATCCTCATCAAAATATCTGGTCACGGAAAGTTTGGCTTTCAGTATCCCCTCCCTCTTTTCCTCAGGGAAGAATTCCATGTGAGAGATGCCTATGTTTGAGATCACGCAGGCCTCAGGTCTAACCATATCAGCAAGTTTTGACATGGAGTCCCTGTCGGTGATGCCCATCTCCAGGACCGCGGCCTCGGCCCCGGGGTCCAGTTCAAAGATGCAGAGAGGCAGGCCGTATACGCTGTTATGGTTCTTGGTGGAGCATACCGTCCTGTATTTCTCACTTAAAACGCTTCCCAGAAAATCCTTTGTGGAAGTTTTGCCCACGGACCCGGTGACGCCGAATACGTGCTTGAGGCCCAGGCTCCTGAGATAATATCCTCCAAGGTCAAGAAGGGCCTGAAGGGTATCCTCCACCAGGATGGCCGCGACATTTTTCTCATCTTTCAGAGCGTCCAGAGTCTTTTGCTCATCTGAGACGATCACAGCCTTCGCGCCGGACTTCGCCACCTGCCCGATATAGTCGTGGGCATCGCTTCTTGCCCCTAATAGAGCTACGAAAAGATCTCCTTCCTTAACTGTTCTTGAGTCCGTTGAAATGCCGTCCACCTGTACATCGCAAGGTCCTGCGATCACAGTACCTTTGACGGCCGAAGTAATTTCGCTGAGTGTAAGTGTCTTCATGGCTGTCACTCCTTGTATACGTATACCATGGTGCCCTTGGCAACGCTGGTGCCTGCCTTTGGATACTGGTCCACGATGATCCAGTCATCGTTTCCTTCCGCACTCGAGGGCCTGGTTATGGTGAGTCCCAGATCCGTCAGGACTGCGGCAGCGTTTGCGTAGGTCTTGCCCGACAGATCAGGCACAGTCACCTGCGCGGCGGTCTGCGAGCTCGCTTCCGTTTCCTCAGAGGGGCTTATTCCCATGTATCTCAAAACGTTCGTAAGTATATTTTTTGCTGCAGGAGCCGCTACCACCGATCCGTAGATCTGTCCCCTGGGAGAATCCACCACCACCAGAAGTGTGATCTGCGGGTCGTCTATGGGGGCCATGCAGATGAATGAACTGTAGTAGTCTGTCTTGGAATAGGCGCCGTTCTCGGCTTTTTCAGCCGTACCGGTCTTGCCTCCGATGCGGTATCCGGGGATCCTGGCGGTATTTCCGCCGGACTCCGCCACCTCGTACTCCATGATCCCTTTCATGAGATCTGACGTCTCCTTGGAGATCACCTGTCTCACAACGGTCGTGCCGAACTCCTGCACCACCTCGCCGTCATCGTTTACCAGGGCCTTCACATAGTGGGGCAAAAGAAGATTGCCGCCGTTTCCGATGGCGCTGATGGCGGACACCAGCTGCACGGGTGTGATGGCGATGCCCTGTCCGAAGCTCATGTTCGCCAGCTCCACAGGACCTATGGTGGACTGAATGAGACCCGTAGCTTCTCCCGGATAGTCAACTCCGGTGCCTGAACCGAATCCGAAGCACTGGATATAATTCTTGAATCTCTGGGCTCCCATGCGTCTTCCTACCTCAGCAAGGGCCGGGTTGCAGGAATTGCCTATGGCCTGAGTGATATTCTGCGTTCCGTGACCTGCCAGGTACCAGCAGTTCAGAGTATAGTCCGCAACGTCGAAGTCTCCGTCACAGTAGAATGTGTCGTTCATGCCTATGACGCCTGAATCCAGTCCTGCGGACGCGGTTATGAGCTTGAATGTGGAGCCTGGTTCGTAGGTATCAGATATGACTGGATTCCTCCAGGTCTGGTAAAGATATGCCAGCTTCTCGTCCTCGGTCATCTCAGCGTAGGCCTTGGCCTGATCCTCGTTCATGTCCTGGGGAGTGAACGGGTCGTTGGGGTCGAACCCCGGCCATACAACGGAAGCCAGGATCTCTCCCGTCTTGGGGTCCATGGCCAGCACTTCCACCTTCTTGGCTTTCCATTTGTTGTAGGCTGCTTCCGCTTCCTTCTGGCAGTAGTACTGAATGGCTTCGTCAATAGTCGTCACCACATTCAGACCGTCCATGGCCTCATAGAGTTTATCCGTGCCTTCGACCAGTTCGTTTCCGGAAACGTCCGTGTTTGTGACCCAGCGGCCGTTGACGCCTGAAAGAAGATCGTCATACTCAAGTTCCAGCCCTGTCCGGCCCTCACCGTCATCGTTGACTGAGCCCAGGACCTGTGACGCGAAGTTCCCCAGAGGATAATATCTCATGGTAGACTCCGCGATATCCAGTCCTTTCAGTTTAAGAGCCCTTATGGCCTGGGCCTGCTCTTTTGTGAGATACTTGGCAAGAGTCACGATGGATGTGCCGTTCTTCATCTTGTCGTAGAAGGCGGTCCTCTCCTCTTCTCCGGTAAGTTCGATGGCATCCATGAGATCTTCTATGTTGCGGTCGACCTTTTCATCCTCGTCTTCACCCCTGAATGTCTGAGGAAAGCCGTACAGCGTAAAGCAGATCTTGGAGGTGGCCAGTTCCTTGCCGTTTCTGTCGTAGATCACGCCTCTTTTGGCTGCGATGGTGGTATCCCTGGTCTGCTGAGACACAGCCATTCTCGAAAGTTCGTCCGCATCGATGATCATGACCTTTGACAGCCTCAGCGTCAGAGCGAGGAAAAGAATGGCGATTATCGCAAATCCCATGACTATCCTTGACTTATTCATTTTTCCCGGACGTATATCTTTCATTTTCGCCTTTTAGTAAAATGAGCCGAACTTTCGTCCGGCTGCTCATATATAAACTACCCCTGTTAATTACCGTAAACTTTGCTCCTTATCGTGCCGGCGAGTCCGGGAGTTACCTCCATCCCATCCTCGATGTAGACGCACTGACTTTCCTTCGGATATGCCATCTTCAGATCGTCGATGGCGTATTTTTCGATGGTCTCGAAACTTACCGCCCCTTCGATCTGGATCTCAAGATTGGCGATATCATCCTCAAGCTGGATATTCTGCTTTGTGATGGTATTGATCCTGTATTGAATGGCAGTGGCCTGAGCCCCCATCCATACGGACAGTATCAGAAGCGTGCTGATGAAGAACACCAGAAAAGCAGAGCGTGCCATGACAGGCGCGGTCATGAACCGCTGCCCAGCCTGAGGCACTGCCTCAAGTCTTCTCCTGAGCTGTCTCTCCTGCTTCCTTACAGCTGACCTGGAAGGGACGACCGCAGGAACTTCAGCAGGCTCCGGTTCCTCCAGAGCAAGAGCCTGTGAACCGGAGACCGCAGACATATTTGTCAGGGTCTTTCCCTTTTTTGCAAGGCTGTCCAGGTATTCCTGGGCATACGAACTGGGTGCCATTTTATCTCCAATATCTTCTGATCTCCCGGTGCCTCATACACCCGGGATCTGTTTCCTGACCGCTATGCGAAGCTTGGCGCTTCTGGATCTGGGATTCTCTTCCAACTCTTCCTCTCCGGGCACTATGGGCTTGCCCGGTCTCTCGATATCTCCTACTCTGCCGCAAACGCATACCGGAAGTCCGGGCGGACAGATGCAGGGATCATATCGGGTCCTGAAGGCTTCCTTGACGATCCTGTCTTCCAGGCTGTGGAAGGTTATGATCGCCAGCCTTCCTCCCGGCTTCAGGACGTCCAGGTAATCGTCCACGGCGTTTCTGAGCTCCGTAAGCTCATCGTTCACCTCGATCCTTATGGCCTGGAACGTTCTCTTGGCCGGATGCGGTCCTTCGCGTCTCGCCGACGCGGGGATCGCGGCTTTAATGACGTCCACAAGTTCTGTGGTCGTTTCAAGGGGCTTGCGCCGCCTTTCTTTCACAATGAATTCGGAGATCCTTGACGCCCACCTCTCCTCTCCGTAGGTCCGGATCACGTCGGTGAGCTGCTCCTTTGTATAGTCATTCACCACGTCGTAGGCAGTGAACTTAGCTGTCTGGTCCATTCTCATGTCCAGGGGAGCATCCCTCATATAGCTGAAACCTCTGTCAGGGTTGTCAAGCTGAAAAGAGCTTACTCCCAGGTCCAGCAGGGCTCCGTCTATGCTGTCTATGCCAAGCCCTGCAAGAACGCTTTTTACTTCCGAAAATTTGGCGTGAACATATTCCTTTCGGCACTGCCATTGGGAGAGCCTCTCGCGGGCCGCTTTCAGTGCATCATTATCGCGGTCTATCCCGATCAAGAGTCCGTTCTCTCCCAATTTGCTGCAGATTCCATTGGAGTGGCCTCCGCCGCCCAATGTGCCGTCTAAATAAATCCCGTCCGGCTTTGGATCAAGTCCGTCCATTACTTCATTGAAAAGTACTGAGGCGTGTCTGAACTCCATTGGATACCTCCTCAGAAGCCATACTCCCTGAGTGCTTCTCCGAAGTCCGCGGTCTCCATCTTACTGTCATTCGAAGGATCCTCCCAGACTTCTCTGGCCCAGACTTCGATCTTACTTCTGGCTCCTATGGTCACAAGTTCTTTTCCGACTCCGGCATACGACTTTAATTCTTGGGGGATGACTATTCTGCCTTGTTTGTCGAATTCGCACTCGGCTGCATTGCCTAAATAGTGCCTTATGAACGCTCTGACTTTAGGATCCGATTCCGGAAGCCTATCGATCTTTTCCATCTGTTTCTGCCAGTCCTCCATCGTGTAGATGTAGAGGCATCTGTCAAGGCCTCTGGTGAGGACGCAGCTTCTGCCCAGCTCATTTCTGAACCTGGACGGAACGATCATCCTGTTCTTATCATCTATGGAATTGTAGATCGTTCCCATGAACATTTCTGTTCTCCCGGCTCGGCTGCCTCTAAGCTAACAGATGTGGTTGATTAGGAGACGTTTTCCGGATTTTGGGGCGTAAAGACCCTATTCCAGAGAACATCTTGACACCACTATACACCACTCGGCACCACTTTGCAAGCCTTTTCCCCCACTTTTTTGGGTATATCAGCCACTTTTTACCGTTTTTTGGCAAAACAAAACCCCCTGAGGTTCCTTCCGGGTTCCTCAGGAGGATCGTCATCTATTATGGAATGATCTTACCTGGGGCAGGATCTGTGCCGCCTGTCGGGGCATATGCTTCCTTTTGATTACTCATCAGATATCATCCCTGTCAACGGGGCATACCATGCACCTCGGACCGCCTCTTCCTCTGGAAAGTTCCGAAAGCGAGATGGTCTTCACGTCAAGCCCGTGCCTGGCGAGAAGCTCGTTGGTCACATAGTTCCTGTCGATGGTGACCACCACTCCCGGCGCAATGGCCAGAGTGTTGGACGCGTCGTTCCACTGCTCTCTCTGTGACACCAGGACGTCGGACCCGCCGCATCTTATCATGTCCACCGCGGGAAGTTTCAGTTCCTTTGCCAGTATTTTGTTCAGGCTGTCCTTCATGTCTCTGAACTGGAGCTCGCCCTTTCCGGAAAGGGTCATCTCATAGGCAGGCAGCGGTCCCTCTATCATCGGATCTATGGTGAACTTGTCATAGTCCACCATTGTGAACACCGTATCCAGGTGGCTGAAAACTCCGTACTTTGGCAGGTCTATGGCAAGGACCTTCTTGAAGCCGGATCTGAGCAAAAGATTTCTGGCGAAGTTCTCCGCACCCAGTATGGTGGTCCTCATGGATATGCCTACGGCTACCACGTCCCTGGAGAGCACCATCACGTCGCCTCCCTCGATGGAGAAGCTGTCGGACAGGTCATACCAGATCTGGTCTCCGTCTTTTGCGAAGTCCGGACTGTACTTATAGATGTACTTGAGTATCAGCGCCTCACGGTGCCTGGCCTCAAAGTGCATATGATGGATGTTGATCCCCTCGCCTACGCAGGCACCGGGGTCCCTGGTCATGTAAAGGTTCGGCATGGGCTCGGAAATGTAATTGTCCTCTCCCTCGATGAGATCCATGAGAGACGTGACCTTGCCCGTGCTTATCTCGGCTCTTTTGATGCCGGAGATCACCTTTTCCACCATGTCCTTGGGCTCCATGGCCATGAGATACTCTTCAAGAGCCTCTCTCATTCCCTGTGATGTGATCTTGGAAAGATCAAAGAGATCGTTAAAGAACTCCCTGCGGACCCCGGGATCGCTCAAGGCCTTGGCAGCCTCGTCCGCGTAGTACATCACCTGTACCCCGTTGTCCTTCAAAAGTTTCGCAAAATCATCGTGTTCCCTCTTGGATACCTTTAGAAACGGTATGTCCTCGAACAGCATCTTTTTAAGGGTATCCGGCGTGAGCGCCTCAAGCTCAGCCCCGGGTCTGTGGAGAAGGGCTTTGTTCAGCTTGCCGATCTCAGAATAGTTGTAGATTCCTCTTCCCATGCTTCCTCCTTTTAATTAATAATCCATGACCGCCCTTGATCCCGGACGGTACTGACTGACTGTTTTGTATTCAGAACATGCTGAGCTGCCTGTCAGCCCAGCTCACCGCGGGCGCCTCATGGATCCTGTCTTTTGGCCTGACGTGTCCCACAAGGAGCGGTGAATCCGGATATGTTTCTAAGTACCCTCTCCCGGCTGGCGTTAGCATAGCAGTACCTGCACATATGTCCGCAGGTATCGTACTGCCCGATATCTCCCGAAAGGAAACAATGACAGCCTTCCCGCATGTTCTTCCTTGCAGGGAACCTCAGTTTCGTGCCGGCTGCCTGCTGCCAGATCTCTTTTGTCATACATCCCCGGCAGTCCGCCCCGTATGGGGCAAGTTCATTTCCCTCCGCGCAGGGTCTAAGGATCATGCCTTTCTCCCCTGCTGTCTCTGTCATGGCCTTCCCCAGTTCGATCCTGACTTCCCTCGGGACCGTCCTTGCCTCCGGGAAATTCTCCCTGACTTTGTCGTACATGTCCAGGAAACTTATAATGCAGACCCTGGTATAGCCTTCCAGCGCCTCCGCCATCCGGGTGAACTCCCTGATGTGAGTCCCGGCGTCGTATGTATCGTTCAGAAGGATCGGGTCGTACCTCCAGGCGATCCTTTCCGGTCCCACCATGTCCGACAGGGTCCTGAATGACCTTATCACTTCGTCCTTTCCGGGAACGTTGGGCTCGATATCCCTTCCGTAGGGAGTGATGGTCACGTGCCAGTATGTCTTGTAGCTCCTGAGAGCATCCATTTTCTGGAGCAAGGGCGACGGGTCCTTGGTGCAGAAGCCCATGACGTCCACCACCGATGGGTCCAGGGAATATTTGGTCACCGAACCGGGATCGAAGGGATTCCTCACCATGTCGAAGCCCTCCTTAAGCCTGTTCACCAGCCATTCAGAGTAGAATGCGGGGATGTCAGTGCGCTGTCCCGTCTGGATTATCATCCTTCCGCCTCCTTTGAGGTGATCCAAACTCCGGCCACCGTGAGGATAAGTCCCGCTATGGTATACCACCCCCAGGGGTCCCCCGCGATGACTATGCCGGATATCACGCCCACCATGGTCGTCGCGCTGGCTGATATGTTGTTGGCCCCCGCAGCATCCATCTTGGAGAGGATGTAGTTAAGTATCACGTAGCACACGAAGGAACAACCCACTCCCAGGAACAGCACGCCTCCCAGGACGTGCATGTCCGAAAGCGCCGTTCTGTAGCCGCTGAACCCGTAGCCCATTGCGAAGTTCAGTGCGTTGAAGAATACTGCTCCCGTAATGGCCATCCAGCATGTGAGCTCCATGGGCGTGTAACTCGCGGTCACCTTCTGAGACGTATGACCGTAGAGGCCGCCTATGACTATGGCCAGGAACAGGAATACTATGCCCTCAGGGCTGCCGCCTCCTCCGTTTCCCTGGCCGAGAGCTGTGCTGAGCACCACGCCCGCAAGAGCCAGAGCGATGCCCAACGCCACTTTTCTGCCTATTTTTTTGTGAAAGAACACTGCCCCGATGATCATGGTCATACATGGGATAAGCGCGATCATGATGGCCGAAACAGAAGTGGTCGAAAGGGCCACACCGTTGGTCTCGAACAAAAAATACGCGCAGGGTTCCAGTATCCCCGTAAAGACCATCCATTTGAATGCAGGCTTTCTAATATCTATCCTGATGACGCCGAATATGATCAGCAAAAGGCACAAGAGCCCTGCCGTCCCCCACCTCATGGCGAGAAGCGGCACCGGATCCACCGCTTTGACCGTCATCGATGTGGCCAGAAACGACAGTCCCCAGGTCAGCGACATGGGTATCAGCAGGATGAATAACTTAAGTCTTCCCATTTAATCCGCCCTGAACGCCCCATCCGGAACGAATCCTTCAAAAATGCAGGTTGCCCCGGACTTCTCACAGATCTCCAGGTCCAGCGGATCCTTCACTGTCCATATGACCTTCATGCCGCCGTATCTTCTGAACACCTTGTTCTGCCTGTCCAGAATGTTGTAGGCGGCGAAATCCGGCTTCGTCAGAGGGTTCATCATCATGTCCCTCACCATGAGAGAAGTGCCGGTGTTGGTCTTGAAGTGCTCTCTTGGGTCGTTGGGCATCATGAGGGAGGCATCCCGCTTCAGGTCTGAAGCCAGCTGTCCCCTGACGATGTGGGGATATTTGTTCTTAAGACAGAGCACCGCGAAGGAATTGAAGCTCTCTATGCAGTAAAGCCCCTCGTAGCCATGAAGAGCCCTGACCACAGCATCCGTCAGCTCCTCATGGTTTCCGTCTCTGGGCTTGAGCTCAATGATCATCGGAACTCTTCCGCCGATCAGGTCGAGCACCTCTCTGAACTCCGGGATGTGCTCCCGGGACTCTTCAAGGTTAAATGCCTTTGCCTCCGCCAGAGTCATGTATTCGATGATTCCCGAACATCCCACATCTGTCTCGGTGGGTATGGAGGCGGTGGCCGGTGTCACCGGCTTGTGATCAGCCCTGACTGTGGTCACCCTCTTCAGGCCGGAATCGTGGATGACAGCAAGTTTTTCATCGCAGGTGAGATGAACATCAAACTCAATGCCAAACCCAAGTTCAGCGGCCTTCCCGAAAGCCATGAGCGAATTCTCAGGACAGGTGGGCTTTGTGAAAAGCCCCCTGTGAGCGTAACGATACTTTCTGAGTTCTTCTATTATCTCAGCTTTTTCCATTTTTTGCGTTTCCTTTACATGTCAAGGGCTTCGAAAGCCTCTACGCCCTTCTTGGGTGCCTCAGGCTTTGAATCTCCGTGCTTCACCTGAAGCATGGTAATGAAAGCGACTATGGTGAAAATGGTGGCATATGGGAAAAGCGTCCAGTATCCCACGTGCTCCAGGAAGAATCCCGAGATTATCGGGGTGATGACCTGAGCGGCCATGGAGAATGTGTAATAGTATCCGGTGAATTTGCCGATGTCGGAGCCTTTGCACATCTCCACTACCATGGGATAGGAGTTGACGTTGATGGACGCCCACGCGATGCCTACCAGTATGAACACAATGTAGATGCCTGCGTTGGGGCTCTTGAAGAAGAATGCGGCAAACCAGGAAACAGCCAGAAGGATGACTCCGAAGAGGATCACCTTCTTGCGTCCCAGCTTGGACGAAATGATTCCCACGGGGATGAAGGCTACAAGTGCGCCTATGGAAGCCAGCATCATGGCTCCGGCGTAGGAGCCTCCGCCCATGCCCCACATCTCAGTGGCATATTTTGAGAAAGCGGTGGTCACGCCGTTGTAGGCCATGAACCAGAAGGCCACGGAGAGCAGCAGGAAGATCAGCGATCTCTTCACTTCCGGCGCCAGTCTGTCGCTTCCGGATCCGTCGTCCTCCGCTTCATCTGTGATGCCGAACTCCTTCTCTGTCGCGATCCTTTCAGCCACGAATCTGTTCTCATCCACCTTGAAGAGGATCACCAGAAGTGCAGCTATCATGATGGCCGCAACGCAGAGGAAAAGCGGAAGGTAGTTGGGTGTGTTGTTCTCCTTCTCTCCCGAGAGCACCATGGTCAGACCCAGCACGATGATTATTCCCACCGCGCCCATCAGGTTGATGATGGCGTTTCCCTTTGATCTCAGAGGACTGGGAGTCACGTCAGGCATCAGGGATACAGCAGGCGATCTGTAGATGCTCATGGCGAGAAGCGTAAGGAGCAGCATCACGATGAAGAGCGCCATGTTCCTCATGTTCGCGGCGATGGGCAGGAAGATCATGAAGACCACTGCCAGTATGGTTCCCACGAATATGAAGGGAGTACGCTTGCCCCTCGAGGTGGAGACTCTGTCGCTCAGCGCGCCGAAGATCGGCAGCATGAACAGGGCGAAGATATTGTCCAGGGACATTATCACGCCGGACATGGTGTCCTTGACTCCGAAGAAATACTTGAGTATCAGCGGAATGATGTTGTCATACATCTGCCAGAAAGCGCTGATTGCCAGGAACGCGAAGCCTATGAGTATAGTCCGCTTGTAATTCAGTTTCATACCGGTATCTCCTTAATGCTGTTGAATATATAGGTCGGCTTGACGCCGTATCTGACTATGTCTTCTTCCGTCCCCTCGCCGCTCAGGACGAAGGCGGTATCCACCCCGGCGTTTGAGCCGGAGGCTATGTCGGTGTATATCCTGTCGCCGATCACAAGGGTCTCCTCTGCGGAATACCCGTATCTTTTCATTGCCATCTCGATCATGAGCGGCTCTGGTTTGCCTATGAACTTCGGGCTCCTCCCCGTTGCGGTCCTCAGCATCTCGGCCATAGAGCCGCAGTCCGGCACCGAACCACGCACGTGGCCGATCTTCTCCCCCGCCTTCACCGTTTCGGGATCAGGATAGAAGGCCGCCGGGCAGACCCAGTCCGGGTTGGTCGCGATGTAAGGCATGCGGGGGTAGACCGAGCCTGGATACGATCTCCAGTTTCCTGAAGGTCAGTTCCCTGTCGAAACCCAGGATCACCATGGAGGGATCTTTTCCGCCGTCCCGGTCCTCATCCCAGAGGACGTATCCCGAGTCCTCCAGCTGTTTCCTGAACGACCCGGTACCCATGACGTAGATCTTTTCCTTTTTTAGTCCGGGACCGTAGCTGACTTTGAGGTAATGAATGAGCGCGTCCGCCGATGTCAGAAAGTCATCAGCATCGGCATCGATCCCCAGCCTCCTGAACTTCTTCAGGTAGCTGTCCGTACCTCTCGAGGAGTTGTTGGACAGATAGACCACTCTCCCCTTCGATCCCGCATCGCGCAAAAAATCCGCCGCCCCGTCTATGAGCCGGTCATCGATGTACAGGGTACCGTCCAGGTCCAGCAGGTATAGTTTTTTGCGCTTAAGAGCATCTTCTGATCCCATGACCTGATTATAGCACAGATAATCCAGTCCCGCTACATTAAAAGAGACCCCCGCAGAGCCGGGGGCCTCAATATAGCTATTAACTTTCAACTGATACTTTTAAGGTCGTATCTTACCTTGTGGAAGCGTCGTAAAGATCTTCTGCGTTGTCCCACTCTTTGATGATCTCGGGGATGACCTTGTACAGGTCTCCTACGATACCGTAGTCGGCGATCTCCATCATCGGGCAGTCGGGATCCTTGTTGATGGCAACGATGATCTTGGATCCGGACATGCCGGCCTGGTGCTGGATAGCTCCGGAAATACCGCAGGCGAAGTAGATCTCCGGCTTAACGGTGGTTCCTGTCTGTCCTACCTGGTGAGAGTGATCGATCCAGCCTGCGTCTACTGCTGCACGGGAGGATCCAACGACTCCGCCGACTTTGTCAGCGAACTCCTTGATGAGCTCGAATCCCTCGGGACCGCCGAGACCACGTCCGCCGGAGCAGATGATCTTGGCGTCTGTCAGGGAAACAAGTTCCTTGGCGGACTTGACGACGTCCTTGACTGTGATGTGGATGTCGTCCTTTGTGATGGAAGGCTTGACATTTACGATCTCGCCTGTTGCGCCGGGAACTCTCTCAAGCTTCTGCATAACGCCGGGACGTACAGTTGACATCTGAGGTCTGGTGTTGGGGCAGATGATGGTAGCCATCAGGTTTCCGCCGAATGCGGGACGTGTCTGCTTGATGCCTGTTGAAGGATCGTTGGGGTCCAGTGTGGAGGTATCAAGTGTGGTGTTTGCCTTGGCGAATTCGATGTACTTGGAGACCTTTACATCAAGGTGTGTGCAGTCAGCTGTAAGACCTGTGTTGCATCTTGCAGCGATACGGGGAGCAAGGTCACGGCCGATGTGTGTAGCGCCGTAGAGAACGATCTCAGGCTTGTATTCCTGGATAGCGTCATAGATGACCTTTGTATATCCGTCTGTGGTGTACTGCTCGAGAAGAGGATCCTGGATCATGTATACCTTCTCCGCGCCGTACTCAAAGCACTCCTGAGCAAGGTGGTCGATGTTGTCGCCGACGAGAACTGCACATACCTGTGTGTCTGCGGAGATGTCCTTCGCAAGTTTGCGGCCTTCTCCGATGAGCTCGAGAGCTACGTTCTGGATCTTGCCGTGTCTCTGCTCTGCATATACCCAGATGTGCTTGTAATCTGCGAATCTGTCATCGTCGGAAGCTGTCTGGACTTCCTTGATGGCTCCGAACCTGCAGGCGGTAAGACACTGGTTACAGAAGGAGCACTTAGCGTTTACCTTGGCAACTCTGCCAAGCTTGTTTCCGTCATAGGGCTCAAATTCAAATGCGTCATAAGGGCAGGACTTGAAGCACAGTCCGCAGCCTGTACATTTTTCTTTAATTATTTCAATAGCCATTATATTTCCTCCTCAAATTAGATGATGTGCTTACCTTTAAGGTTGATCAGAAGGTTCTTTGCCTGCTCGTTTTCAGTGTCGCCCTCCACCTTCATGCCGGGAGCCTTGGGTGCGGGTGTGAATGATCTGAATACGTTAGTCGGGGAAGCTTCAAGTCCTTTGTCAGGTCGACCTCGATATCCTTCGCGTTCCAGACCTTGATGTCCTTTGCGCCGAAGATACCGTTAACGCTCATGTATCTCGGAGTATTCAATTCCTTGATCGTTGTAAGAAGGCAGGGAGTCTGGAGTTCAATGAGCTCATATCCGTCCTCTAACTGTCTCTTTACCGTGATGGTCTTGCGGTCTTCTGCCATCTCGAATTCCTCAACATAGGATACCTGGGGCAGGTTCAACTTTTCAGCAAGCTGAGGTCCGACCTGAGCGGTATCTCCATCGATAGCCTGACGGCCTGTGAAGATGATGTCGTAAGGGCCATTCTCTTTTTCCCATTTTCTTACAGCAGCTTCAAGTGTGTTGGAAGTTGCCCATGTATCGGAACCGCCGACTGCTCTGTCGGATACGAGGATGCCCTCGTCAGCTCCCTTGGCGATACATTCAAAAAGAAGGTCAGATGCCTGAGGAGGTCCCATGGAGATGACTGTGATGTGTACGTCATCATATTTGTCTTTGATTTTTAATGCTTCTTCGAGAGCGTTGTTGTCGTCGTGGTTAAGGATCGACGGAACGCCGTCTCTTATAAGTGTTCCTGTCTTGGGATTGATCTTGATAACGTTCGTATCAGGAACCTGCTTTGCACAAACAATAATATTAAATGCCATATTTGTTTCCTCCTACTCTTTATTTCTTGAACGTATGAGCCGAGATAACCATTCTCTGAGCCTCTGAAGTTCCTTCATAGATCTCAGTGATCTTGGCATCTCTCATCATTCTCTCAACAGGATAGTCCTTTGTGTAACCATAACCACCGTGATACTGTACACACTTGGTGGTAACAGCCATAGCAGTCTCAGCGGCATATAACTTGGCCATTGCAGCTGCTTCAGAGTAAGGAAGGTGCTTGTCCTTAAGGTCTGCTGCTCTGTAGATCAGAAGTCTTGCGGCTTCGATCCTTGTCTTCAGGTCAGCCATTTCAAACTGAAGTGCCTGGAACTGTGACAGCTTCTTACCGAACTGCTTACGGGCGTTCATGTATTCCACTGTTACGTCGAAAGCTCCCTGTGCGATCCCGAGAGCCTGGGATGCGATCCCGATACGTCCGCCGTCCAGTGTCGAAAGGGCGATCTTGAATCCGCCGCCGATCTCGCCGAGAAGTCTGTCCTCAGGAATAGCGCAGTGCTGGAAAATAAGCTCTGTTGTGGAGGAAGCGCAGATACCCATCTTGTCCTCTGTCTTGCCGATAGAGAATCCCTCGTCACCTTTCTCTACGATGAAAGCGGTGATGCCGTGGTTTCCCTTCTTCTTGTCGGTCATCGCAAATACTACGAAAGTATCAGCATATCCGCCGTTTGTGATAAAGCACTTGGCTCCGTCAAGGATCCACTGTCCGTCAACGAGCTCTGCTCTTGTCTGCTGTCCGGATGCATCGGTGCCTGCGTTGGGTTCTGTAAGTCCGAATGCACCAAGCTTCCTTCCGGAAAGAAGGTCAGGAAGGTATTTATTCTTCTGCTCTTCGGTACCATAGTTGAAAATGGGCCATGCGCAGAGAGAAGTGTGAGCGGAAACGATAACTGCTGTTGATGCGCAGACTCTGGCAAGTTCTTCAACGCAGATAGCATAAGCGATATGATCTCCGCCTGCTCCGCCGTACTCTGTAGGGAAAGGAATTCCCATCATTCCAAGCTCAGCCATCTTCTTGACATTCTCTTCAGGGAATCTGTGTTCCTTGTCGATATCAGCAGCAATGGGCTCAACTTCGGTCTTGGCGAATTCTCTGACCATTTTTCTTACGAATTCTTGCTCTTTCGTCAGTTGAAAGTTCATTTAAAAGCCTCCTTAAAAAATACTAGTTATATGCTTACGTCGAGCCATACGCCCCCACGATAAGTCATAAAATCATACAGTAACATTAAAGCATCTTTTTGTGCATTTTTCAACCCCTATATGGTTCTTTTTTAAGTACTTGCCGCCCCTCCCTGAGATGTCCCCTTCCCTCTCAGTTGCATTTTTTGCGTCATGACTATATAATGAAAGCGCAAAAAATACAGTTTACCGGCGCCAACTATACCTGCCGGTCCGAAGGAGAAAAATGAACGAAAAGAACATATTCATCGTAAGAACGGGCGAAGTCGCCTTAAAGGGCATGAACAAGCCCTATTTCGAGCGCATGCTCCTGGACAGAGTGAAGTCAGCTCTGAAAGAACTGGGAGAAGTAGGAAGAGGCAAGGATCTGGATATAACCAGAAACGAAGGCCTCATCTTTGTGAGAGCCTCAAAGAACATCGATCCCGACAGGATCGTAAACGCTGCAGTCAGAGTCTTCGGCGTGGCCTCTGTATCCAAAGCCGTTGAGGCGGAATCCAGCCTGGACGCCATCGGGGCGGAAGCCGTGGAGTACATGAACCGCCTGATCCAAGAAAAAGGCGTGAAGACCTTCAAGGTGGAGGCCAAGCGGGCGGACAAGACATTTCCGGTGAAGTCGCCTGAGATCGGCCGGATCATCGGGGCCAAAGTACTCATAGGCTGCAAGGTCCTCAAGGTTGACGTGCACGATCCGGACGTGCTGCTTAAGGTGGACCTGAGGCACGATCGCACCTATATCTACGATTCCAAGGTCAACGGCCTGGGCGGACTTCCTCTGGGTACCAACGGCAAGGGAATGATCCTGCTTTCAGGAGGCATTGATTCTCCTGTGGCGGCCTGGATGATGGCAAAGCGCGGCATGATGCTGGAGGCGGTGCACTTCCATTCCTATCCGTACACTTCTGAGAGAGCCAGAGAGAAGGTCATCGAGCTTGCGGGACTGGTGGCGGCCTACACAGGAAAGTTCAGGATGCACATAATCAATCTCCTTCCCATACAGGAGGAGATCGTTAAGAACTGTCCCGAGGAGGAGACCACCATCCACGTCAGACGCTTCATGATGATGATCGCAGAGCGTCTGGCCATGGCCAACGGCTGTCAGGCCCTCATCACCGGAGAGGATCTGGGCCAGGTGGCATCCCAGACTGCCGAAGCCCTGGTGGTCACCGACAACTCCGTGACCATGCCGGTGTTCCGTCCCCTCATCGGAATGGACAAGATCGAGATCATGGACAGGGCCATGGAGATAGGCACCTACGAGAAATCCATAGAGCCCTATGAGGACTGCTGCACGGTATTTCTTCCGAAGCACCCCGCCACAAAGCCAAAGCTGGACAGGATACTGGAGAGCGAATCCCGCCTGGACGTTGAAGGGCTGGTGGAGAGAGCGGTGGGATCCGGCGAGACCGTGATCATCACACCCGGAAGGCTTCCGGAGATGTAAAGGCGATACGGGCATCCCTGCCCCGCCTGTTCCAATCATGTCAATAATGTCTGTTTACCACAAGGAGGTGTTATGATGACAGAATATAAAAGACCTGAGCCAGGTGATGTTTTCCGCTTTTTTGAGGAGATAGCTGCGATCCCCCACGGATCCTACAACACCACCCGGATCAGCAGCTATCTGGCAAACTTCGCAAAAGAGCGCGGTCTTGAGTATGTTCAGGACGAGATCGAAAACGTCATAATCTACTGCCCCGCGTCGGAGGGCTATGAGAACGCGGAGCCCGTGATTCTTCAGGGCCACATGGACATGGTCTGTGAAAAAGAGACCGGTCTTGATATCGATATGAAGAATGAAGCCATTAAGCTCATGCTGGACGGCGATTTCCTTACAGCTGACGGAACGACTCTCGGCGGAGATGACGGCATCGCCGTGGCCATGATGCTGGCTCTCCTCGATTCAAAGGAATACAAGCACCCTGCTCTTGAGTGCGTGTTCACCGTGGATGAGGAGACCGGACTTGAAGGCGCCGAGGGCATCGATGTAAGCAACCTTCACGGAAAGAGGATGATCAACATCGACTCCGAAGAGGAAGGGATCTTCACCGTAAGCTGCGCCGGCGGCTCCGCCGCTGAGGGGCATATTCCCGTCAGCAGAGTAAAGGCGCAGGGGGACGCGTATGTTTTGCGCCTGAGCGGCCTTCTGGGCGGTCACTCCGGAATGGAGATCGATAAAGAAAGAGCAAACTCCGACATCACCATGGGCAGGATTCTTTCCGATCTGTCCTCCAGGGTCATATTCAAGCTGGTGAACTTCAGGGGAGGCACTTTCGACAACGCCATTCCCAAGGAAACCACTGCTGAGATCCTGGTCTCTTCCGGAAAAGAATTTCTTGATGAGATGGTGGCAGACTTAAGGACGAAGCTTCACAATGAATTCCACGCATCCGATCCGGACGTCGACCTGGAGCTCACGAAGCTTGAGGCTCCCGGCTGCGACCCCATCGACAGCGAGAGCACTTCCAGGATCATCGCATATCTTTTGAACGTACCAAATGGGATCATCAATATGAGCATGGACATCAAGGGACTTCCCGAGGTCAGCCTGAACCTGGGTGTATGCGAGCTCAAAGATCTGGAATTCCGAACCCTGCACGGACTGAGAAGCTCCGTGGAATCAAGGCTCAGATCCCTCCAGAAGAGGCTCACCAGCTATTATCTCCTCTTCGGAGGCACGGTGGAGCACAAGCTCTTCTATCCCGGATGGGAGTACAAGCCGGATTCGGCTCTGAGAGACACCTGTGTGGCAGTCTACAAGGAAGTTTACGGCAAAGATCCGGAGGTGGTGGCAACTCACGCAGGCCTGGAGTGCGGCTTCTTCGCAGGCAAAATGGGCACGGACTTCGACGCTGTCTCCATAGGCCCGGACATGTTCGATGTCCACTCCCCCAACGAAAAACTTTCCATCCCCTCCACCCAGAGGACATGGAATTACCTGCTCAAAGTTCTCAAAGCGCTGAAATAGGATCAAATCCACAGTGAAGCCCCGCAGACGCGGGGCTTTTTTTGTGAGTGCATGAATAGCATGCGAAGCATGTTAAGCCAGTCCCTGGGCGAGATCACCCCGGGATACTTGTTGACCATGCCCGTTTGACCCACGTTGGTGGGGCTATGCAGGCGGTCGATGGCCTCCGGATCATAGCGGTATCAGCTCTTCTCAAGAGCGCGGATGAAGCGCTTGAGAAGCTTTCTGTTCTTTTTTCAGCACCGCCCTCAGGACCTCGTTGTACTTGAACTGCCTGAACCGGATGGCCCTGGGATCTGTGGCCTGTTCCTCCCTCAAAACATTTTTCCAGATCACAAAAGATAATAATCACCCCCTTTGAATTGGTGAATATGATTTTTCCTCTTCCGGGCAGGCTTTACAATGTGCTAAAAGTTGAGTATCGCTCAATATGCATTGCGGCGTTTATGTTGCAGCATGTATTTTTGACCGCCGGCGTCTGCTGCGGCGCAAAATAGTGTCCGCTGACAGAAATGGCCTGCTCACCCCATCCAAAAACCCCTCCGTCTCCGAAGGGGTCTCTGCACATATATTGATTTATCTGAAGCTTCCCAGCCTTCTGAAGGTCTCCACCGCGCTTTTAAGAGCAGAAAAAGCGTGGTCGATCTCATCGTATGTGGTGAACTCGCTCAGGCTGAACCTTAAGGCACCCTCGGTCTCTGCGGGCTTGAGGCCCATGGCGTTCAGCACGTGGGAGCCCTTTTTCGAGCTGTGGTTCGATGAGCAGGCGGACCCTGTAGATACGTAGACTCCCTGCTGCTCGAGGCTGTGAAGTATCACCTCGCCTCTGGTCTTAAGGAAGCTCACGTTCAGCACGGAGCAGACTCCGTCTTCCGGGGAGTTGATCCTTATGTCCGGTATCTGGGAAACTATCATTTCCTTCAGCCGGTCTCTGAGCTCTCTCATGGAAGCGGACCGTGCCTCAAGGTCCCTGACGGACATTTCCGCAGCCAGGCCGGTCCCGGCGATACCCGGCACATTCTCCGTGCCGGAGCGGAAGCCTTTTTCCTGTCCGCCGCCCAGCATGAAGGGTGAAGCCTTGGTGCCTTTCCTGACGTAAAGCACGCCCATGCCCTTTGGTCCGTGAAATTTATGGGAAGACAGGGACATCATGTCAACGTCCCTGAAGTTTCCGCTCATGTTGATGGGGATCTTTCCGAAGGCCTGGACTCCGTCGGTGTGAAGCAGCACCGACGTGCCATGTGATTTGTTGAACTCCGCCTTTATCCTGCCGATCTCTCCGATAGGCATTACGGTTCCTGTCTCGTTGTTCACCGTCATGACTGATATGAGGATGGTGTCCTCTGTCAGGGCATTTCTCACCGCTTCAGGATCCAGCCTGCAGCTTCCGTCCACCTTGAGGCGAACCACTTCGAAGCCCAGTCTTTCCAGTTCCGCCAGGGGCTCCAGCACCGCGGGATGCTCCACTTCCGTTGAGATTATCCTTTTGCGGTTCCCCCTGGGCTTTCTGGACGGGCCGGCGCATCCCATGATCACCGTGTTATCCGATTCGGTCCCTCCGGATGTGAAAAACACCTCCTCCGGGCTGCATCCAATGGCGCCGGCCACCCGAGCCCTGCCCTCCTTTACCGCCTTTTCTGCTTCAAAACCCATGGCATGAAGGGATGAAGGGTTGCCGTATGAATTTTTTGCGGTCTCAGACATGAGGTCCGTGACCTGGTCGTATTGTCTGGTGGTCGCTGAATTATCCAGGTACGCGATCATTTTTATCTCCCTGTGAATATGTTCATCCATTTTTTGGAATAGAATCTTCTGTAGCTCAGAATGGTCTTTACCAGCTCACCTATGGCCACCATGGCCATGCAGGGCGCCAGCTGCCATTTGAGTATGTACACGGACACGAAGGCCAGGGGCACATTCAGGAACCAGTTCAGTCCGGCGTCCACGAAGAACCCCCATATGGTGTCTCCTCCGGGTCTAAGGATGCCGCAGATGAATGTGTAGGACAACATCTTCGGGGACATGGTCAGGGCAGACACCAGAAGTGTATCCATGATCATCTTGTTTACCGCGGGATCGTAGTCATATATCCCGACAATGAACCCTCTTGCCATGATCAGCCCTGCTGTACAGATGATGTTTGCGATCCAGACCAGGGTCAGGCATTTTTTGGCGCTGAGGAACGCCGCTTCCATATTGCCCCTGCCCAGTTCCTGTCCGACGATCACCATGCAGGCGTTGGCTATGCCGCAGAATATGGCCATGAAAATATCAGATACGGTCATTGATATCTGTGACACTGCCAGCGCAGTGCCGTCTGTGTCGATGTGCCCGTATATGGCGTAGACCGCGGTAAAGCTCAGTATCCACAGGAACTCGTTGAGCACCACCGGATATGCTGTCTTCACCACCCTTGTCAGAAGTTCCTTCTCATACCTCAGTTCATTAAGACCGGCCTTGAGCGGATGGTCCTTGGACATGTAAATGTAGATCAGCAGTAACAAAAGTTCCGCCACCCTGGAGATCAGCGTAGCCAGAGCCGCGCCCCTCACTCCCATGGCAGGCATGCCGAACTTTCCGAATATGAGCACCCAGTTCAGTATGATATTCAGCGCCACTGTCACCGCGTTGAAGACGGTGGGCCATTTCAGCATGGCTATGGCTCTCGAATTATATGATATGGTGAATGTAAGTCCCGTCAGAATGAAGGTGAATACCGCAATCCTCAGATACTGAGTCCCCAGAGCCACCACCTCCGGATCCTTGGAAAAGACGGAGATCAGCTGAGGCGAAAAAGCGAAGGCCAGAGCTGTCATGGGGATCCCCGCCGCCAGCACCACCGAGTAGGCCACGCCCAGAAGCTTCCTCAGGGTCTTAATGTCCCTGATTCCCCAGTACTGCACGGTGAACACTCCTACCCCGGACAGGAATCCGAACACGGTGTTCAGATATACCATGGTGACCTGGTTGGCGGACCCCACTGCAGCCAGAGCCTGAGTGGAAAGCTTGCCCACCATGATCGTATCACAAAGCCCGACGGCGAAAATGATAAGCTGCTGTATCATTATGGGAAAGCCGATCCTCAATGCCTCCGTATAAAAAGCTTTGTTCCCTTTTGAAATGATGCTCTCTTCCATTACTTCAGGAAAACACAAGGGACAGAATAGCTGTCCCTCATGATCTGTTTCTTGATTGCTTTGTCCGCCGCAAAAGACCTGCGCCCCTTTACCTTGCGTAGTCTATGGCCCTGGTCTCGCGGATGACGTTTACCTTTATCTGGCCGGGATATTCCAGCTCAGACTCGATCTGTTTGGAGATCTCACGGGCAAGATATGCCATCTCGTCATCCTTGATCTCCTCCGGCTTGGCGATGATCCTGATCTCACGGCCCGCCTGGATTGCGAAGGATTTCTCAACGCCCGGTGTGTTGTTGGCGATCTCCTCAAGTTTCTCAAGACGCTTCACGTAAACATCCAGAGTCTCTCTTCTCGCGCCGGGACGTGCAGCTGAAAGTGCGTCCGCCGCGGCTATGAGCACCGCCTCCATGCTCTTGGGCTCATAGTCCCCGTGGTGGGATGCCATGCCGTCGATGACAGCCTGGGATTCCTTGTATTTTTTTAGGATGTCGATTCCGATATCGACGTGAGTTCCCTCGTACTCGTGGTCCAGAGCCTTTCCGATGTCGTGGAGAAGACCTGCCCTCTTGGCAAGCTTGATGTCCAGTCCCAGCTCACCGGCCATGAGGCCTGCCAGATGAGACACCTCCACTGAATGCTGGAGCACGTTCTGTCCGTAGGAGGTTCTGTACTTAAGTCTTCCCAGGATCTTCACCAGCTCAGGATGGAGGTTGTGGATGCCGCACTCGAAGGCTGCGTTCTCTCCCGCTTCCTTGATGATCTGGTTGACTTCCTTTTCGGCCTTGTTGACCATTTCCTCTATCCTTGCGGGATGTATCCTGCCGTCGACGATGAGCTTTTCCAGAGCGATCCTGGCCACCTCACGTCTGACCGGATCGAATCCGGAAAGGATGACTGCCTCAGGTGTATCATCAATGATCAGGTCCACTCCGGTCAGAGTCTCGATGGCTCTGATGTTTCTTCCCTCACGGCCGATGATACGTCCCTTCATCTCGTCATTGGGAAGGCTGACCACTGACACAGTGGACTCTGCTACCTGATCCGCCGCGCATCTCTGGATGGCATTCACGATGATATATCTTGCCTTCTTGTCAGCCTCTTCCTTAGCCTTTGCCTCGATGTCCTTGATCATGACGGAGGCATCGTGTCTCACGTCCTTCTCCACATTCTGCAGAAGGATCTGCTTGGCCTCCTCCTGAGTGTAGCCGGAGATCCTCTCCAGCTCAGCGGTCTGATCGGCTATGATCTTGTCAAGGTTTTTGTGCTTTGTTATCAGTCCCTGTTCCTTTTGGGTAATGCTCTCCTCTTTTTTCTCGATGCTCTCTGTCTTGCGGTCTAAGTTTTCTTCCTTCTGAACCAGTCTGCGCTCGGTCCTCTTGGCCTCATCCCTTCTCTCACGGGCGTCTTTTTCCGCTTCAGATCTGATCCTTTTGGCCTCTTCTCTGGCCTCTTTCTGTGCTTCTTTCTTGATGCTTTCGGATTTGTTTTCTGCGTCCAGTATCAAATTTTTAGCTACCTGCTCCGCAGAACCGATCGTTCTCTCGCCAACATTCTTTCTGTATATATAACCGATCAGAACGCCGAGTATCAGCGTAATGACCGCGATGATAACAGTCAAAACCATTGGATCCATATGCATTTTTCCTCCTTATTCAATTTTGTATATGAAAGCGTAATCTCAAAATATTTACGTACAGACTCATACGCAATTGATTATATTATATTCGTTGACAAATTGTCAATGAGATCTTGCACTAAATAAAAAGCTCTCCGCCAGAAAGCAGAGAGCAATTTCCGCAAAATATCCCATCTACAGTCCCATCACACGTCCCGCGATCTTATAGAAGTTGTGATAGATGTAGGTGTCAGGCTGGAACACCGCAGGCATCCCCAGATTGGTGGAGATATGGATGTTCACGTCCTCTTTCACTATGCCGATCAGCCTTCTTCTTATCACTTCCGGCATCTCCTCCAGAGACAGCTCATACCCCAGCTTCACCAGGTCCACGTTCACCTTGTTCAGTACGTAATGGATCTTGCTTATCCTCTGGTCCATAAGATTGGCTGTCACCGCCTCCGCGTCCCTTATGGAGGAATACTCAGGGGTTATGACCATTATGACCTGGTCCGCTCCGCCCGTGGCGATCTGAAGTCCGTCGTCCAGACCTGCTGGGCAGTCTACTATTACATAGTCGAATTTTTTGCTCAGCTTGCTGCAGAGGACCTGCATGTGAAGCGGCGTGAACTCACCCTCGTCCGGCTTGGGGCTTGCAGCCATGAAGTAAAGTCCCGGGAAGGACTTATGCTTGATCAGAGCCTGCTTGATGCGGCAGACCCCTGAAAGCACATCGGACACGTCATAGACCACATTGTTTTCCAAACCAAGATAGAGGTCGAGATTCCTCAACCCCGTGTCCATGTCTATAAGACATACACGGTTCTCCCTCTTGGCGAGCATTGCCCCGAGGTTTGCCGCAAACATTGTTTTGCCTGTTCCGCCCTTGCCGGAACATATGACGATAGTTTTACCCATAGCAAGTGTATTGTATTACTACCGGACACTTTTTTCAAGCACGATTCATGAAGCCTTCCTGTTTAAGGCTTCTGAAGGTGCCGTCCCCGATGATTATGTGATCCAGAACTCTGATCCCCAGTATGTCTCCGCACTCCATGAGCCTTCTGGTCACCTTGATGTCATCGTCAGAAGGTTCAGGATCCCCTGATGGATGATTGTGGGCGAAGCACACTGCGGCGGCTCCCTTTCTTATGGCCGGTTCAAAGGTCTCCCTGGGATGTACCGGAGCCCCGGCTATATCCCCGACTGATACAGTCTCAAGGCCCATGACTTCCAGCCTTACATTAAGCAGCAGCACCTTGAAGTATTCTTTCTTCAGGTGTCTCATATCTTCCATGAAAAAATCCGCAAGCTCTCCGGGGGTACTTATCTTTCTCCGCTTCTTCCCTCCCGGGGAGGAAGCTCTTTTCCCCAGTTCCATGGCGCACATTATGGTGGCGGCTTTTTTGGGTCCCACACCCTGCAGATCCATAAGGTCTTCCGCGGCGATATCCCATAGACCTGCAAGGCCTCCCGCTGAGGCCAGCACCTTCTCAGCCAGGCCGATGGCGGAGGTGCCGCCTATGCCTGAACCAAGAAGCACCGCCAGAAGCTCGGAATTGGAAAGCGAGCCGCTTCCGTACCGGAGCAGCTTCTCCACCGGCCTTTCGTCCGAAGGCAGTTCCTTGATGTTCATCTCTTATCCTTTTTCCCCTTTCCTTTTAAGGCGGGGCTCCCCTTGCCCCGCGTGACTTTATTTGCCGGAAGTAACGCTTTCGATTATGAAGTCTGTCACCTGTTCCACGGTCATGTTGGTGCTGTCGATGAGCACCGCATCCTCTGCCTGTCTGAGAGGCGATACGTCGCGGTGGGAATCGTTGTGATCCCTCCTGATCACGTCCAGGAGCACCTGCTCGTAACCCTCATCTGAGCCCTTTTCCCTAAGCTCCAGATATCTCCTCATGGCCCGCTCCTCCGCAGTCGCAGTGAGGTAGAATTTCTGCTTTGAGTCCTTCAGCACCACGGTGCCTATGTCTCGTCCGTCCATGATGATGGACTTTCTCTCACCCATGGCTCTCTGAAGCTCCACCAGCTTTTCCCTGACGATCCTGAAAGCAGAACAGTCCGACGCGGCCTTGGAGATCTCCTGGGTCCTGATCAGGTCGCTTACGTCCTCACCGTCCAGATATATCCTCTCCTTCTCGAAGTCCACATCTGTCTGGTCCAGCATTTTCTGAAGATCATCATTCTCCTCCATGGCAAGACCCAGCCTCAGCATCTTGAGGCCTATAGCTCTGTACATGGCGCCGGTGTCTATGTACTCGATACCCAGTCTGGCGGCCACCTGTTTTGCGACAGTGGATTTACCCGCGCCGCTGGGACCGTCAATGGCTATACGGTAAGTTTCGCTCATTTCTTCTTCCCCACCAGTTTCTCCACCTCAGTGATGAAGGTATTGACGTCCGTAAACTGTCTGTAGACGGAGGCAAATCTGATATATGCCACCTCGTCCACCTTCTTCAGTTCCTCCATGACCAGTTCGCCTATGTACTTGGACTCCACTTCCTTCACCATCATGTTGTTAAGTTCACGTTCAACATTGTTTACGATGTTCTCCATGGTCTCGGCAGAAACCGGTCTCTTCTCGCAGGCCCTGGCGATGCCTCTGAAAAGCTTATCGCGGTCGAAGGCCTCTCTGCGCTTTCCGTCAGACTTGATCACCATTAAGATAGATTCCTCCACCTTCTCGTAGGTGGTAAAGCGGCGGCCGCACTTATCACAGCCCCTTCTTCTTCTGATAGCGTGACCGTCTTCTGTCGGTCTGGAGTCGATCACCTTGGTATCGATGTTGTCACAATATGGACACTTCATTTCGTTCCTCCCACAAGAAAGGGACATTTCCAGTCCCTTTTCCTACAAAAAACACAACCCATTACAGATCTTACAGTCATATTACCATATTTTGTGGTCTCCGTCCATCCATCCGCGCAAAAAAATAAAGACGCAGGCAGAATACCGCCTCGTGCCTGCGCCGTTGTTTTCAATTGAGCTGATCTGTCCTCTGAATGATCACTGTTCAGCAGTCTCGCTGTTTCCTTTCAGCTGTTCACAAAGCTTATCCAGCACCTTTTCAAGGTACATGTTGGTGGGCACTTCATACATCTCCATGTACTCCTGAACTGAAGTTCCGTAGTATGACTCGAATTCCTCAGCGTCTTTCACTCCGAAGCCTTCCAGATACTCGGCGATCTGGTCTGAATACTCCTTGTCAGACACCTTGATGCCTTCCTTCTCGCAGAGGGCGAAGATCACCATCTTGCTGCCGACCTGGCTTTCCACATAGCTCTGGAGCTGTGAGTTGAATGTGGCTTCATCTCCGAAGTATGATGTCACGAAGTCCTCCCAGCTCATGCCGCTCTGAGTGGCATAACCCTGATACTGCTCCAGTCCTTTCTGGATCTGTGCCTCGATCTCATCCTCCGGATATTTAAGGATCTCAGCGTTGTCAAGGATCTGCTCATAGATAGATGTCTCTGCATCATAGAGCGCCTGCTCCTCCCCTTCCTCCTGAAGGGTCTTTCTTATGAATTCTCTGTACTCCTCTTCAGTCCCGGCCTCTCCGTCGCTGTCAGATGACATGAACTCTTCGTTCAGTTCAGCCTGCTTAGTCTCAGTCTTGGAATTGATGGTGACCTCGAAGACCACGCCCTTTCCCGAAAGATCCGTGTTGTTGGGATAAGGGTCCGGGAAATTAAGGTTCAGTGTGACGGTCTCCCCGATCTCATGACCGTAAAGTCCCTTCTCAAAGCCGTCGATATAGACACCCGAACCAAGTTCCAGGCTCTGGTTCTCCGCATTCATTCCGTCAAGGGTGGAACCGTCCTCAAGGGTCCCCTTGTATGAAATGTTTACAGTATCTCCTTCTCCCACCTGTCCCTCGGTGACTTCCTCCTGGGTCGAAGCGGCAGCCAGTCTGGAGTTGATCTCGAACTGAACATCGTCATCCGTGACTACGACCTCCTCCACGCTGACCGTGTATCCGGAGTAGTCCGGAAGGACCACATACTCATCATAGTTATATGTGTCATAGGGGCTGATGTTGATCTTATACTCCGCGCCGCAGCCCGTAAGCATCACCGCTGTCATAACAAGTACCAGAAGTACCGCTATAGTTTTTTTCATTTTCCTGTATTTCCTTTCTGTAAGCTTTTGCTGAACTCTCTATTTATCAGGGACGATGCGTCCTTCCAAATAGTCTCCGCCCGTTTCGGTCTGTCCGCCGCCGGGATCCGGACCGGCTTCTGTCTCATCCACGTCCGCGGCCTTGGTGTCTTCCAGCTGGATGGCGTTATCCAGTTCTTCTGTCTGAGTGTCGACAGCGATCACATTATTGATTATGCTGTCCCTGAGGTATCTGATCTGAGTCACCAGATTCTCGTCCACCAGATTCACAGAGTACTCGTCTCCATAGCAAATGTCCACGTAACCTTCGTTGATCCCGACAGAAATATTCTTTCCGCCGCTGAACTGATCGTAGTCATCGTAGCGTGTGACCACTCTCACGATGGCCCTTCCGATATCCTTCTTCACTGAGCAAAGGATCTGTTCGTCGTATTTTCTTAAGGTGATCTTCTTGTCGGTCTCTGTCCCAATGATGAATACACCTTTATCTTTTGCGGCCTCATAAACTCCGGTGTCCGTTCCGAATCCCACCTCCAGGATCACGTCCGCATCATTTCCGATCGCGGTCATGGCCGGAGCCGAACTGTCCCCGCTGTTTCCGGGGCTTGCAATGACGGTGACCACGTCCACGCTGGAGTTGACGGATCTGGCGCCCTGAATGAATCCTGCAGCATATCTCGTGAAGGAGCTGTTCTTCTCAGGCATGATGATCCCGATCACTCCGGTCTCCGTAAGCGCAGCAGCCACATATCCCGCAAGATATGCGCCCTGATTCTCATAGAACGTCACATTCTCCAGATTGGGATAATCCTCGGGGTTCTCCACGGTGTTGTTCATCCAGACGAATTTCACCCCCGGATATTCCCTTGAAACTTCCCCTATCTCCCAGAACTGTTTGCCTACGCATACCACCATCTCATGGGAGGAAGCGGCTTCGGTCATACGCAGCCTGAAGCTGTCGCCCTTGCACTCTATGAGATCGGCAGTGATACCTTCAGACTTAAGAGTCTGAGAAGCATCCAGAATAGTCTGTCCTGTGTAATTGTCTTCAAAAACATCCGCTGTCAGTATGGCGATCTTAAGATCAGAGGCAAAAGACTTGCTCCTGTAACTTATGAGGGACAGCGTCCCCACTATGACCACCATGACCAGGATCAGGGATATGCTTTTTTTCATATGTAATATCCTTTTCCTTCAGATTTGAAGATGACCTTGAGTATTATAACACAACATCCTGCCCTCAACAAGGCGCAAAACATCAAAGCCCGATGATCTCCTTTATGAGCTCAGGTCTCTCCACCGGCTCATCCGAGAACCGGAATGCCCTCTCCGCCAGTCTCTGTCCTGCCTCAAGCTTGGTCTGGTCGTTTCCGAGAAGCGTGAGGAGAAGCTCTCCTTCCTCCACCCGGTCTCCTACTTTTTTGTTGAGGACGATTCCTGCAGAAAGATCTATCTTATCTTCCTTGGAAGCTCTGCCCGCGCCCAGATGCTGAGAGGCCAGCCCGATCTGTCTCGCATTGATCTTCGCCACGTATCCGGAGCATGAAGCTCTCAGTTCAAGAGAGTGAGCAGGCTGGGGGAACAGACTGTAATCGTAGATCACGTCGCCGTTTCCTCCCTGGGCTTCGATGAACATCCTCATCTGAGTAAGTCCTGTGCGGCTGGTAAGGGCCTCCCCGGCCAGTTTCTGGCCGTCCTCTGGGGTCTCCGCCTTTCCGCCCAGGTAGATCATGATACCCGCAAGCTTCACTGAAAGTTCGGTGATGTCCTCAGGCCCTCTTCCGTAGAGGGTATCTATGGCTTCCATGACCTCAAGGGCATTTCCCACTGCCTTACCAAGAGGCTGGCTCATGTCAGTTATGCAGGCCACGGTCCTCCGTCCCGCGTCGTAGCCTATGTCCACCATGAGATCGGCCAGTGTCACCGCGTCTTCGATGTTTTCCATGAAGGCTCCCTCGCCGCACTTCACGTCAAGGACGATGGCATCGGAGCCGGCAGCAAGTTTTTTGCTCATGATGGATGACGCGATGAGACCGAAGTTATCCACCGTGCCCGTGACGTCCCTCAAAGCGTAGAGTTTTTTGTCAGCAGGGTCGATGTGGGCGCTCTGCCCGATGACCGCCATGCCTATATCTCTCACCTGGGCAAGGAACTCCTCCGGCTCCAGTTCGATCCTGAATCCCGGAATGGATTCCATCTTATCTACGGTGCCGCCTGTGAATCCAAGTCCTCTTCCGGACATCTTGGCGATGGGAACTCCGCAGGCTGAGGCGAGCGGAGCTACCACAAGGGTGGTCTTATCCCCTACTCCACCGGTGGAATGCTTGTCCACCTTGATGCCTCTTATGGCGCTGAGATCCACGATGTCTCCGGAATATCTCATGGCTGCGGTGAGAGCGTAAGTCTCATCCCTGTCCAGTCCGCGGAAAAATATGGCCATGAGAAGGGCCGACAGCTGGTAATCTGGGATAGTGCCCTTTACCGTGCCGTCTATGATCCAGTTGATCTCTTCCGTGGAGAGGGGCTTGCCGTCCCTCTTCTTGATTATCAGATCATTCATGTTGAAATTCATTTGAGTATCTCCTCTTTGAACGAAGTTCCGAATCCCGTCTGCCCGGCGCCAAGCAGGTCGCAGACCGTGGCTCCCAGATCAGCGAAGCTTGCTCTGGTGCCCAGGTCCACTCCGGCCTTGACTTTTTTGCCGTAAGCGATGAGCGGGACGTATTCTCTCGTGTGATCCGTGCCTGTGTAGGTGGGATCGTTTCCGTGGTCGGCGGTGATGAACAGTATGTCATCATCTCCCAGATGTTCTATGATCTCGGGAAGTCTTCTGTCGAATCTCTCGATGTTCTCTCCGTAGCCCTTGGGGTCACGTCTGTGTCCGTACTTGGAATCAAAGTCCACCAGATTGGTGAAGATGAATCCGTTGAAGTCCTTGTCAAGAGCCTCCAGAGTGTTGTCCACACCGTTCATGTCGTCCGTGTTGTGGACCGATTCCGTCACGCCCCAGCCGTTGAAGATGTCGCTGATCTTGCCCACGGCATAGACCGTGAGGCCTGCCTGCTCCACCTTGTTCAGGATGGTCTCCGCAAAAGGTGTTACCGAGTAATCTCTCCTGTCGGAGGTCCTCTCCCTCTCGCCGTCCTCATTTACGATGTAAGGCCTTGCAATGACCCGTCCGCAGGCGAACTCGCCCACCAGCATCTCACGAGCGGTCTCGCAGTATCTGTAGAGAGTGTCCAGGCCGAACTTCTGAACGTTCATTGCGATCTGGAATACGGAATCGGCAGATGTATAGACAATGGGCTTTCCAGTGGCTTCATGCTCGTCTCCGTAGTCCTCTATGATCTGCGTGCCGGAAGCCGTGCAGTTCCCCAGGCATCGGATGCCTATGGCCTCTTCATACTTGTCCATGAATTCCCTGGGAAATCCGTCAGGATAGGTCTTGAAGGGCACCTCCGTCTTCAGTCCTGCGATCTCCCAGTGACCGGTAGTGGTGTCCTTTCCCTTTGAAGCTTCAGCCATCCTGCCGAAAGAGCCGATGGGATCCTCCGTCTTGAGCTCACCGTCCAGAATGCCTTCTATGTTTCCCCACCCCAGCTTCAGCATGTTGGGGATGTGGAGTCCTCCGTTGAACTTCCAGATGTGTCCGAAGGTATCCACATCATAGTCCCCGTAGTTGGGTGCGTCCGGCATTGCTCCCACGCCCAGAGAATCTGTTACCACTATCAAAACCTTCATTGCTTGTTCCTCCTAAATTATCCTGACCGGCTGACCTTCCACGTAGTCGTAGCTCACCAGCCTGTATTCAACGCCGTTTAAGACACCCTTGATGCCTCTTTTGAAATTCTCCTGCTTGTGCAGATGCCCGTATACGCAGGTCTTCACCCCGTACTCCTCCATGAGCCGGGTGAAAAGCGAGGGCTGATGCATGTCATTGGTGGGCGGGTAATGGAGCACTCCTATGAGGGTCTCCGCCCCGCTGTCCCTGCCTGCCTGAAGGGACCTCTCCAGCCTTCCGGCTTCCCTGAGATATATCTTCATGTCGTGCTCGGTGAACTCGTCGGAGCCCGGGCAGACCCATCCTCTGGTGCCGCAGACCGCGACTCCGTCGGAAACGAAGGCGTCATTCTTTATGAACCTCATCCTGGGATCCGGCACCATCACACCGTTCTCATCCTCTTCGGCGTAAAGCATGTCCAGGCTCTTCTGGGAGATCCACCAAAGATCATGATTTCCCTTGAAGAACACCTTGATCCCGGGAAGTTCCCTCAGGTGGTCCAGGTCCACCCTGGCCTCCTCCAGCTTCATGCCCCAGGAGATGTCCCCCGCCACAATTACGCAGTCATCGCCGGTGACCGTCTCCGTCCAGCATTTCTTCAGTTTTTGCCAGTGATCATCCCATATGGGTCCGAAGACCGACATGGGTTTCTGCATGACCCCCTCCTCATCGAAGGAGAGATGAGGGTCAGCGATCGCAAAAAATCTCATTCTGTATGTTTTCCTGTATCAATGATCTTCGTCTTCGGAGTCCCCGTAAAGGGCTTCCGTCATAAGAGGGTCCTCATCCTTATCCCCGTGACTCCAGGCCTCCACGGACCTGAGCTTCCTTTCGATGGCCCTGGTCCTGGCTCCAACCAGCTTGTCCAGATCCTCATCTGCCTGCCTCAGCCTCTTCCTGGTGCTGGCCAGGACTTCTGAGAAGCTGGAGAACTCGGTCTTTACAGCTCCCAGTATCTCCCAGACCTCGCTGGAATGTTTCTCTATGGCCAGAGTCCTGAAGCCCATCTGAAGGCTGTTCAGAAGAGCAGCCATAGTGGCGGGGCCTGCTATGTTCACGTGATAGTCCCTCTGAAGGACCTCTATCATACCTCTGTTCACCACCTCGGAATAAAGTCCCTCAAAAGGAAGGAACATCACCGCAAAATCCGTGGTGTAAGGGGGTGCGATGTACTTGTCCGATATGTCTTTTGCCTCTGCCTTGATCACCTGCTCCAGGGCCTTCCAGGCAGCTTCTACCAGCTCTCTTGAGCCGCTTTCGGAGGCGTCCCTCAGCCTGGCGTATCTCTCTCCCGGGAACTTGGAATCTATGGGCAGGTACACCGGCCTCTCTCCGTCTCCCGGAAGTTTGACTGCGAATTCCACCCTGTCGGAGGAACCCGGCTTGGTGGCTATGTTCTCGGAGTACTGGTCTTTTGAGAGTATCTCTCTCAGGATCGCTCCCAGCTGTACCTCGCCCAGAGTCCCTCTGGTCTTCACGTTGGAGAGCACCTTCTTGAGATCCCCTACTCCCTGAGCCAGAGTCTGCATCTCGCCCAGACCCCTGTAGACCTGCTCAAGCCGGTCGCTGACCTGGCTGAAAGAGTTGGTCAGCCTGTCGTCCAGAGTCTTCTGCAGTTTATCGTCCACAGTCAGCCGCATCTTCTCCAGGCTGGCCTCGTTCTGAATGGCCATGTCCGAGATCCTGCGGTTCATGTCAGACAGTCTGGCGTCCATCAGTTCGCCGGTCCTGCTGCCCACTTCCGTGTAGGCCCTTGAAAGGACGTCCAGCTCCCTGGAAAGCCCCCTGTTGGAGATGATCAGGGCGATGATGGCGATGAGGGCCGCCACCGATGTTATCATTACCAGTACTAAAAGCGTGTTCGTGTCAAGAACGTTCATAATACTATCCATGATGTCCCCTTTGCAAAATACCCTTTGAATAAAGCCGCAAAACCTTCTGCCCTCTTGCGGTCAACTTTTCACGAATACATCATACCACTTTTGTGCTTTCAAATAAAGCACTTATATTTTGCGGGATCAGTTCGCGTACGATGCGGGACATCCCTGCCGGCAGTTTACGGCCTGAACCCGTTTTTTGCGTGCAGGCAGCAGGCCATCCGGACGTGATAATATTCCTTCAAAATCACGCAAATTTCCCTTGCTTTTTAGAGAGTCGCCATATATAATAATAGTCGCGAATTTATTGTGCTCCGGAGGTTTTTAACCCGAACCCCGGGCCGAGAAACAAAATAATATAAAGTGGGGTGAAAATTTTATGGCTAACATTAAATCCGCGAAGAAGAGAATTCAGGTAATCAACAAGAAGACAGCGACGAACAGAAGGATCAAGGGTCACCTTAAGGACGTCCTTAAGAACTTTGACAACGCCCTCGCAGAGGAAGACCTCGAGAAGGCTGAGGAGACTTTCAGACTCGCTGAAAAGGAGCTCATGCAGGCAGCCGCTAAGGGAACTATTTCCAAGAATGCAGCTTCTCGTAAAACTTCAAGACTGGCCGGAAGGCTCAATAACTTAAAGGCTGCGAAATAAGTCTCACCCGTCCCCACAGCGCATAAGTTAAATGCGTAAGAATGAGCAACTGGCCCAGAGAATGTGTCTCCTCTGGGCTCTTTTTTTAGGTAGATATCATGGCAAAAAGCGACAGAAAAACTCTATATCTCAAAAGAACTCTGTCAGAGGGTTCCTGCGTCCCTCTCTGCGACTTCGTCATTAATTACACGGCCATCAGTCCGGTATCCAGAAGGTCCGCCGACGGAAGCATGATCTTCACCGGAGGAGAGCGTGATGTAGATGGCTCCGACCCTAAAGATCCGAAGCCGGAATCCGTGGCCTTCGAGGGCCTGACGGAGACCAGTGCTGAGGACGTCCGCTTTCTGGCAAAGGGCGGCAGAGTCCTGGCGCCGCTTAAGGATCCCCTTCTCAGGGACCTCATTTCATCCTGTGACGCCAAGGTCTTCACCTTCGACCTGGATGATCCGGACGCAAATTTCTTCGCCCAGAACATCAAACCCGGCCCTTCAGGCTACAGCTTCGAGCTGGTCTACAGGCCCGCTTCAGACACGGGGTCCCGCATGATCAGCAGATTCATACCTGGATATGACAAAAACCTTTTCGCAGGAGTGACCATAGGATCCACGGACATAGAAGATGTTCTCCGCTCCGTGATCGCATTCGGCTGCGCGTCCCTCATGGGCATCGAACCCTCCCACGTGAGAGATGCTCTGGTGAGATACGTCTTCCCCTCCAGGCCAAAAGAAGTAAGACAGGAGGTCACAAAGGAAGACATCCTGGGCATGAGAGATTTTGAAGAAGACTGATAATGCTGATTCCAAAAGAGCAGATCTGATGTTTCAGATCTGCTCTTTTATATTTTAACCTAAACATAAAGCATAGCTCTTCTGTTTTTGCGAAAAACTATGTTCGACAGAGTCACTGTCCATCTCCTTTGATCCTACGTATTTTCGGTAATATCAACAACAGTCCAAACGATCCTAATGCTATCCATATTCCCGGACAGCCGCCGAAAATATCTTGAAGCCCTTTATCCCCGTAGATCATCAAAGGTGCCACTGTGGCAATCACCACTGAAGACAGTTGAATGTAGGAAAATGAGATGTCCCCATTCGGGTAATATGATTTATGTATCAACAATAAACTGTCTTCCCCTTTTTCTGTCACACCCTCTTCAATCAAACTTCATATCATTGTCAGGTTCATGACTTCCTTATGTCATCCATGGTCCTTTTATTAATGGGATATTTTAGCATGACTATGAATACCAGGGCCATGAAGAGCCCGGGGATAAGAGTGAAGCAATTTGATATCCAGTTAAGAGCAGATACGGGCTGAAGACTGAACGCAATGCTCTCATCGAATCCTGCCAGTCCCAGGATCAGACCCAGTCCCTGAAGACCCACCGCAATTGACAGGGATTCTGACAGCGCCTGGAAGGATATGACCGCTCCCGTCCTGGACTCTCCCGTTTCAGCTTCCACAACCTCTGTGATGTCATAGATCATGGATGGCATCAGCTGCCAGTAACAGGTGTTTGCCAGAGAGTACAGCAGGCTCACAAGAATAATTCCTGCAAGCGAAGTCACATCGAACAATCTGAGTACCATCATTAGTGCCCCGGAAATGCCTATTCCGTATCTGAACGCCAAAGTTTTGTCAGTCATCCCTGCCATCCTCTCTATGACAGGCACGAAGGCGATCCCCGACAGAGTTATCACAAGCATCACAAGGGACACCTTATCCTGTCCCATGCCTGCGTTATATGTCATGAAGAATACCCTGTCAGATGAGAAGAAGGTGTTGGCCACCAGATAGAGCACTGAAGCCACAACTATGTATCTCATGGGCTTCAGTTTTAGAAGAGAGGCATATTCCTTCAGGATCTCGCCTGCCGCCCTGCCCTTAGGTCCGGGAGCTTCTTCAGGCATATTTTTTGCGCCATCTCCTGTTCTGACCGTAAGTGCGGAGATCAGTGCAGATGCACCTGCTATCAAGCCGCAGAAAATCCCAACCGCAAGCCATCCTTTCTGGGCGTCAGCTCCCGTTTTCATCACCCTGCTCACTATGAGGGTGGGAAGCACCATACCCATCAGCATGCCAACCTGGTTAAATACGTAGGCGTAGGATCTGAGCACCGTGCGTTCATGGTAGTCGTCCGTAAGATCCGCCCCCAGACTGACGTAGGGCACGAAGTCCATGCTGAAAAACGTCCAGAACAGCACTATCACAGCCAGATAGTACACGGTTTTAACCGCGGGTCCCGCGTTGATGGTCATGAAAAGGAGGCTGGTCATCACCGCTATGGGGACCGATGCCGCCATCATGAAAGGTCTCCTCTTGCCGAATCTGCTCTTCGTGTTATCCGACCTGTATCCTATGTAAGGCCCCGCAAAGGCTTCCCAGAGGGATCCTACAGCGGATATCGTCCCGGCCACTGCAGGCGATACCCCCGCCACTGTGGTAAGGAAAAGTAAAAGATATGTGCCGCTCAGAGTGTACAGCGTGTTGTCACATATCCCGCCTATTCCGTAGCATATCTTGTTTCTGAATGAAAGTTTCTTTCTGCTCATGCCAACCTCCTTCCTCGATTCTAAAGTATATGGTAACCATATAGTCAAGTTTTTTGCACAAAAAATCCGTCTCCGGGTCACAACTCCGGAAACGGATATCAGATTAATTCGCTTATATTATTTCGCCGCCTCCAAGGACCACATCTCCGTCGTAGATGACCAGAGACTGGCCCGGGGTTATGGCTCTCACAGGCTCATCGAACTCGAACCTTACTCCATCTTCTGAAGGATATGCGGTACCGGGCTGCTCCTTCATGCGGTATCTGGTCTTGGCCGCAGCTCTCAGCGGGCCCTCAGGGGCATGACCTGATATCCAGTTGAAGTCTTTTGCGGTACAGACCTTCTTCATCAGATCCTCGGTCTCACCGATGACCACCTGATTACATTCAGGACAGATGCCGCAGACGAAGACCGGGTGGCCCATGGCCAGACCCAGACCCTTGCGCTGCCCGATGGTGTAATTGATTATACCCTGGTGGCGCCCCAGGACGTTCCCGTCCTTGTCCACGAAGTCGCCGGGTTCAGGGCTCCTGCCTGTGATCTTCTCCACCACCATGGCGTAATCACCATTTGGAACGAAGCAGATATCCTGACTGTCCGGCTTATCGGCGTTCCTGAAGCCATACTTCTCGGCGATCTCTCTGGTCTCCTTCTTGGTGAACTCCCCCAGGGGGAAAAGTGTATGGGCCAGCTTTTCCTGGGTGAGACCGTAAAGGACGTAGCTCTGGTCCTTGGATCCATCCAGAGCCTTTTTGAGAACATATCCGTCCCCTTCCTTCACGATCCTGGCGTAATGTCCCGTGACCACCAGGTCGCAGCCCAGGACCTCCGCCCTCTCGTGAAGCTTGCCGAACTTCAGGTAGTTGTTGCAGTCGATGCACGGATTTGGAGTCTCTCCCCTCTCATAACATGCAGCGAACTTGCCCATTACTTTTTCTCTGAACTCATCCTTGTAATTGAAGACATAAAAAGGCATGCCAAGGCGCATGCATACGCTTCTGGCATCCTCTGCGTCATCCAGACTGCAGCATGTCCTGCTGTTCTCCGGAGGAAGGTCTGTATCTTCGGCCTCGTAAAGCTTCATGGTGCATCCTATGCAGTCTATACCCTTTTCTTTTGTAAGAAGAGCGGCGACGCTGGAATCAACACCGCCGCTCATTGCGATCAATGCCTTCATGAGCTCTCTTTATTCAAACCACTCTTTGATCTTGCTCAAAAAACTGGAGCGTGACTGATAGCAGCCTTCTCCCACTTCCTCTGCCATGGTCTCGATGGCTTTCTTCTGCTTGCCGCTGAGCTTGGTGGGTACCTCCAGATTGACTGTGACATAGAGGTCGCCCTTGTCCTCCCTCTTGAGATACTTGATGCCCTTGTTCTTGAGCCTGAACTTGGTTCCGGGCTGGGTACCTGCGGGTATCTTGTACTTTACCTTTCCGTCCAGGGTGGGAACCGTTATCTCAGCTCCCAGAGCCGCCTGGTCGAAGGTTATGGGTATATCAAGGTAGAGATCCGCACCGTTTCTTCTGAACATGGCGTGAGGCTTCACACTGAGCACCAGATAGAGATCTCCCGCGGAGCCTCCGTTATATCCGGGCTCACCCTGTCCCCTGATGGGGATGACAGACTCATTGTCCACTCCTGCAGGGATGTCCACAGTGATGGAGACCTTCTTTCTGACTCTTCCGCTCCCTCCGCAGTCCGTGCATGGTGTATCGATGATCTTGCCGGATCCTCCGCACTGATCACAGGTGTTCACCGTCTGGAACTGCCCGAAGGGCGTTCTCTGGGTAGTGGCTACCTGTCCGGAGCCGCCGCACTTGGGACAGGTGCTCCTGGATGTGCCCGGCTTTGCTCCCTCCCCCTTGCAGGTGGAGCATGTCACATTCTTGGTCAGGGTTATGGTCTTCTTGCAGCCGAAAGCTGCCTCCTCGAAGGTTATGGATATGCCCTTCTGAAGGTCCCTGCCCTTTCTTGGCTGATTGGCACGGCGGGACTGGCTCTGACCGCCGAAGCCGCCTCCGAACATGTCGAAGATATCTTCGAAACCGCCGAAGCCCTGACCGAAGCCTCCGAAGCCTCCGAAGCCTCCGAAGCCCTGACCGCCGCCGCCGAATCCTGCATTGGGATCTACGCCTGCGAAGCCGAATCTGTCATATTTGGATTTTTTGTCCGCATCGGAAAGCACTGAGTAGGCCTCATTGACCTCCTTGAAATTCTCCTCCGCGGTCTTGTCCCCGGGATTCTTGTCCGGATGATACTTCATGGCCAGCTTTCTGTAAGCCTTCTTGATATCGTCATCGGACGCGCCCTTTTTCAATCCCAGGACTTCGTAATAATCACGCTTTTCTGCCATTATCGATCAACTCTTTCAGTTCAAAACTTCAAGGGGGTCAAGACCCCCTTGAAGCCGTAATCTCAGTTATGTATCTATCAGTCGACTACCGTGTAGTCAGCATCCACTACGTTGTCATCATTGGGTGCTTCCTGAGTCCCCTGATCCTGGCCGCCCATGTTCTGAGCTCCCATGTCAGGACCTGCCTGATACTGCTGGTACTGATTCTGCTGAGCCTGCTGATTCTGCTGTGCAGCCTGCTCGTAGAGTCTGGTGGAGATGATATGGAACTTCTCTGTGAGAGCTTCCGTCTTCTGCTTGATCTGCTCTGCTGTACCGTTGTTGAGCACTGCGCTGAGCTGATCCTTTGCGTCTGTGATCTCCTGCTTCTCGGAGTCTGTAAGCTTGCCTTCCAGATCCTTCAGTGATCTCTCTGTATCGTAGATCAGAGCCTCCGCCTTGTTTCTGAGTTCAACTTCCTCAGCTCTCTGCTTGTCCTCCTGAGCATACTGCTCGGCTTCCTTGACCTTCCTCTGGATCTCTTCCTCGGACAGGTTGGTAGAGGATGTTATCGTTATTCTCTGCTCCTTGCCGGTGCCCATGTCTTTTGCGGAAACGTTCACGATGCCGTTGGCATCGATATCGAATGTGACCTCGATCTGGGGGATGCCGCGGGGAGCCGGTGCGATACCTGTAAGCTGGAATCTTCCGAGTGTGGTGTTGCCGGCCGCCATGGGTCTCTCACCCTGCATTACGTGGATGTCTACTGCAGTCTGGTTGTCGGCTGCGGTGGAGAAGATCTGTGACTTCTTTGTGGGGATGGTGGTATTCCTCTCGATGAGCTTGGTGGCAACTCCGCCCAGAGTCTCGATGGAGAGTGAAAGCGGTGTTACGTCCAGAAGCAGAATATCGTGTACTTCACCTGTAAGTACTCCTGCCTGGATGGCAGCTCCTACTGCTACGCATTCATCGGGGTTGATGCCCTTAAAAGGCTCTTTGCCTGTGACCTTCTGTACGATGGCCTGAACAGCGGGGATACGGGTAGAACCACCTACCAGGATGACCTTGTCAATATCAGCCGTGGTGACCTTGGCGTCTGCCATGGCCTTCTTCATGGGCTCTACAGTCCTCTGTACCAGGTGCTCTGTGAGCTGATCGAACTTGGGTCTTGTAAGGTCCACGTTCAGATGGAGCGGTCCGTCCTGTGATACCGAGATGAAGGGCAGATTGATGTTGGCCGTCTGGGAGCTTGAGAGTTCCTTCTTGGCCTTCTCCGCTGCATCCTTAAGTCTCTGGGCTGCCATCTTGTCCTGACGGAGGTCAACACCGTGCTCTCTTGCAAAATCATCAGCCAGCCAGTTTACCAGCACGTCGTCGAAGTCATCTCCGCCCAGGTGCGTGTCACCGTTGGTGGCCAGTACTTCGAATACACCGTCGCCCAGTTCAAGGATGGATACATCGAATGTGCCTCCGCCAAGGTCGTAGACCATGATCTTGTGGGAGCCCATCTCCTTGTCCAGTCCGTAAGCAAGGGATGCTGCTGTAGGTTCGTTGATGATCCTCTTTACATCCAGACCTGCAATACGGCCGGCATCCTTTGTGGCCTGCTTCTGAGCATCTGAGAAATATGCGGGAACTGTGATGACGGCCTCTGTGACCTTCTCGCCCAGGTAGGCTTCAGCGTCGTTCTTGAGCTTTGTAAGGATCATGGCGCTGATGTCCTGAGGTGTGTAGTCCTTTCCGTCGATGGTAACTTTGTAATTCTCTCCCATGTGTCTCTTGATGGAAGATACGGTCCTGTCCGGATTGGTAACAGCCTGTCTCTTGGCTGTCTCTCCTACCAGTCTCTCACCGTCTTTCTTGAATCCCACTACGGAAGGTGTGGTCCTCGATCCTTCAGGGTTGGTGATTACCACAGGCTCGCCGCCTTCAAGAATGGCTACACAACTGTTGGTGGTTCCAAGGTCTATTCCTATAACTTTTGACATTTTATTTCCTCCTGAAATTAGATTATTTACAAAGATTTACTTTATTTGCTGATTTATTTAGCTACCTTGACCATGCTCGGTCTTAATACTTTTGACTTCATCATGTAACCCTTCCGGATCACGCCGGACACCTTGTTGGACTCGTATTCTTCGGTGTCCTCCATTACAACGGCGTTATGGAAGTTGGGGTCAAAATCTTCACCGAGAGCTTCTATTTCCTTGACTCCCGCCTTTTCAAGCACTCCCATGAGCTGCTTGAATACCAGCTCCATTCCTTCCCTGAACTTGGGATCCGCATCACCTCCCATGTCTATGGCTCTGTCAAAATTGTCCATGACTTCAAGGATCTGCTTGATGATATCTTCTCCGGCATACATGTAAAGGTCTGCCTTCTCCTTCTCGAATCTCTTCTTCTGATTCTGGAAATCCGCAGCCAGCCTCATGTACTTGTCGTTAAGTTCCCTGTACTTCTTCTCTGCCTCTTCGAGGGCCTTGTCATTCTCTGATTCTTCCTGAGGTTCCTCTCCGGGGGTCTCTGCGGTCTCCTCCACAGCAGCTTCCTGTTCCTCCATAGGAGTCTCGCCCGTCGCTGTATCTTCGGCTTCTTCGATTGGAATGGTGTTTTCTTCGCTCATTTTGATTCTCCTTACTGATCTTGCAGACCCTCTTCAGGAACGGCTTCCCCGTCTGAGTTTTTTGCGTCCTCCCGGGACGCCTCATCTCCCGATTCGAGTTTGAAACTGCTTGATAAATTATCTGTCAGATATTCCATTATGGAAGTGATCTTGCTGTATCTCATCCTCGTGGGGCCGATGACGCCGATCTTGCCCACAAGCTTTCCGTCCACCGAGTAGCTGGCAGTGATAAGGCTCACATCCGAAAGCTCACTGTCCTTGTTCTCGTCGCCTATGGTGATGAGGATGCCGTCGTCACGCTCGATGAGCTTCCTGGTGATCTCCTCCTTCTGAGTCATCATCTCGATGAAGCTCCTGGCCTTGGCCACATCGCTGTACTCAGGAATGTCGAAGATGTTGGAAAGTCCGTCCATGTAGAGATTGACGTTGAGCATCTCCTCCAGGGTCTTCATGAAGTTGGGCATCACGTCCTCCGCCATGCCGCTCATTGCCACCACATCGGTCTCGAAGTTGGCGATGATGTTGTTGGTCAGCGCCTGAGACACGGTCTTGCCCTTGTAGTTGTACGTCATGGTCTTTGCCAAAAGATCCAGCTTGTCCTCCGTGTATGGCACGGACATCTTAAGGGCTCTGTTTGAGACCTTGCCGGACTCTGAGACTATCATCATGACCACCGTATCCTCATCCACCGGAATAAGGTTGATATACTTGATCACATCCTCATTCTTCTTGGGAGTCATGGCGAAACTGGTCAGGTTGGTGATCTCCGAAAGGAGTGAAGCCGCATGCTGTATGGTCTCCTCAAAATCCACTGCGGTATCGTGGAGCCTGCTGGCTATGATGGCCTTCTCTTCCATGGAGAGCTCGGACTTGTCCATGAGTTCATTGACGTAAAGTCTGTATGCCTTGTCCGACGGCACTCTGCCGGCAGATGTGTGGGGGTGCGTCAGATAACCCATGTACTCAAGATCTGCCATCTCATTTCTGATGGTGGCCGGACTGTAGTTCAGGCCATCCTGCTTAGAAAGGGTCCTGGATCCCACCGGCTCGGCAGTCTTGATATAGTCACTGATAATGGCCTGCAAAATCTTAAGTTTCCTCTCACTTAATTCCATTATCATTCTCCTTATCTTACTGTGTTAGCACTCGCACCATTGGAGTGCTAACCTACAATAATAATATAACCCCGCCGGCATTACATGTCAACAGGGTTTTTAAAGTTTTTTGTGTAGTTTATGTGTAGAATAGCTGTGATCTCATTTGAGAGATCCTGATCAGTCTAAAGACCCCAGATACTTACTGAGTCTTTCCCTGACTCTTTCTTCTCCCAGGATCTGCTGGATCTCCCAGACATCCGGGCTCTGCTGTCTGCCCATGATGGCAACTCTGACCACGGTGGAGACATGTCCCACATGGCCCTTGTACTCCTCCGGGTGTTTCTTGTAGTCCTTGGGCTTCACCGCATATCCCAGCTCATCCGTGATCTGACGGATCTTGTTGAACCATGCTTCATTGTCATCACAGTGATCGTAGGTCTCAAGGTATTTCTCCAGGATGGTCCTCACATCTCCTGCGTCTTCCACCTCTTCTGGCATTGGATCCGTGATCTCAAACGTCTCGTCAAAGAAATATGAAAGGTTCTCCACCATTTGTCTGGCGTAAATGTGATCCTTTCTGGGATTTCTCTCGGCGTTTCTTCCGATATCCAGTACCCGCTCCATATACTCTCTGTCCGAGAGCATGATCTGAACATCCTTATCATCAGGTCTGAACTCGTCCGCCCATGCCTTCAGGAAGTCATAGATCTCGGAGGCCGGAAGCTTCAGCAGCACTTCCTTGGAAACATCGTTCAGTTTGTTCAGGTCGAACAATGCGCCGGAGTTAGACATCTTTTCCAGGGTAAACTGAAATTCATCTATGTCTGCATCCGGATTTGCTATCCTCCACTCCTCGAAGTTTGAGTTCAGGATGGTAAGGAGATATTCTCTCACCGCCTTGGGATGGTAGCCCTCACGCCTGTAATAGTCCAGACTGAGCTCCGGGTCCAGTCTCTTGGAAAGCTTCCTCTTGTTTCCCTCTTCGTCCAGCTTCATCAGCTGCGCGGTGTGGCAATAGATTGGAGGCTCCCAGCCCAGTTTCTCGAAGAGTTCCACATGGATGGGAAGGGACGGAAGCCATTCCGCGCCTCTCACAACGTGGGTGGTCCTCATGAGATGGTCATCGATGACGTGAGCAAAATGATATGTGGGGATACCTGTCTTCTTCAGGATTACCACATCCTGATCGTTCTCAGGCATGGAGAGCTCGCCTCTGATGGCGTCCTTCACGGTGATCCGCCTGATCTGATCATCAGGCCTTGAAAGGTCGCCGTCAGACTTGAGGCGGATGACGAACTCCTCGCCCATGTTGATCTTCTTTTGGATCTCCTCCAGGCTCAGATCTCTTGAACGGGCCCACTTGCCGTAGATGCCCGGGTTCACCTTGAGTTCCTGCTGCTTCTCCCTGATCTCGGATATCTCCTCTTCAGTAAGAAAACAGGGATAGGCCTTACCCTCTGCGACCAGCCTCTTGGCAAAAGCTCTGTAGACGGGACCTCGTTTCGACTGAGTGTAATCACCATAGTCTCCCGTGTCCCCATCTATTCCCGCTCCCTCGTCAAAGCTGATGGAAAAGAATCTGAGGGAGTTGATAATGGTCTCAACTGCCCCCTCCACCTGTCTCTTGTCATCGGTGTCCTCTATCCTGAGGAAGAACACTCCACCTGACTGGTGCGCCAGTCTCTCGTCCACAAAGGCGCCGTAAAGGTTCCCCAGATGGATGAAGCCTGTAGGCGAAGGTCCCAGTCTGGTGACCTTGGCACCCTCGGGAAGGTCCCTCGCAGGGTATATGGCTTCGTAGTACTCCGGAGATTCCAGATGCTCCGGAAATAACAGTTCAGCTAATTTTTTGTGATCCATATCCTATTTACCGCTGTCCTCTCCGGCCTTATCCACGGCGGCATATTCCTTAAGAACCTCCTCTTCCAGTTTCCTGTAGGCGACCTTACCCACCAGTGTCTTTGGAAGGTCTTCTCTGAAATTGATCTCTCTGGGCATCTCGTACTTGGCCACATGCTTCTCGAGATACTTTCTGATCTCCTCCCTTGCTTCGTCCTCAGAGACGGTGACGCCGGGTTTCAGAACCACGAAGGCCACCACCTTCTGGACTCTGTAGGGATCAGGAACGCCGATGACGCAGCTCATGTGCACCAGGGGGTGAGCATCCAGGGCGTTCTCGATCTGTGAGGGATATACGTTGTATCCGGAGGTGACGATCATCCTCTTGATCCTCTGTCTGAAATAGACGAAGCCGTCCTCGTCCATCATTCCCAGGTCTCCGGTGTGGACCCATGTGAGGCCGTCCTTGTGGACTCTGAGGGTCTGTGCGGTCTCCTCAGGGTTGTCTATGTATCCCTTCATTACGGTGGGACCTGCCAGACAGATCTCGCCCTCCTTGCCGTAAGGCACCTCGTCCTCAGTGCCGGGCTTGACTATCTTGTAATAGGTGTCCGGGAAAGGAAGACCGATGGACCCTTCCTTGTACCAGTGGGAGGGTGTCAGGCATGATGCCGTGACGCACTCTGTGGTGCCGTATCCTTCTCTTACGGGGATCTGAGCGCCGTGGTCCTTTAAGAACTGGTCCACTCTCTTCTTAAGTTCCACAGAAAGTGAGTCTCCTCCGGAAAATACGCCCTTAAGGAAGGACAGGTCCACTCCGTCAAGGGTGTCGATCCTCAGAAGCGCCTCGTAGAGCGTAGGCACTCCCGCAATGAAGTTGGGTTTCTTTTTCTTGATGAGTTTAGCGTAAGACTCAGCCGTGAACCTGGGTACCAGGATGCATCTGCCGCCCATGGCCAGCATGGAGTGGATGGACACGCCCAGTCCGAAGCCGTGGAACACAGGCATTACGGCCAGCATCTTGTCGCCGGGCTTGAACATCGGATTAGTGGCGATGATCTGCTGAGCAAGCGCATTGAAGTTCATGTTTGTAAGGGATATTCCCTTCTGGGTTCCGGTCGTCCCGCCGGAATACAGGATGACCGCAGGATCGTCGGATTTTCTGGGAACATAGCTGGACCCCTTGTAAGCGCTGCCGTCAAGGCAGAACTTCTCCCACCAGATGACCTCGGCAGTCTTGGGCACCTTGGCGATCTTCCTGCCTTCAGTAATATAGTATCCTCTCTTTTTGACCGGAGAGAGAGCGTCCTTTACTGATGTAAGGATCAAGCTTCTCAGCACCACGTTCTGGCGGATGTTGGCGAACTTTCCGTAGAACTGGTCCAGCGTGAGACAAACTACGGATTTGCTCAGCTTAAGGCAGAATTCGATCTCCTTCTCGCTGGAAAGCGGATGCACCATGTTGGCGATGCCTCCCACTTTGTTTACGGCGTAAAACATTATGATCGCCTGCGGAGTATTAGGCATGCAGATTGTGACCGCCTCGCCCTCCTTGACTCCGATCAGGGCCAGCGCTCTTGCGCAGTTGTCGATCTTCTTCTTGAAGTCCCTGTATTTTACCTTGCTGCCCATGAAGTCATAAGCCACATAATTGGGGTAATGTTCCGCGATGTATGCTATCTTGTCATACATTGAGCCTTGAAAATAGTCCAGATGCGCGGGTACCGCTCCAAGATTCTTTATCCAGGGTGTCTTTACCTGTGCGACGTTTTCTTTTTCCTCTTTCTTACCTGAAGACATTTTAATATTCAACCTCCTCATCAGCTCTCAGTTCCAGCAGTTCGGGATTCTCAGCCAGTTTTCTGAGAAGCCTTACGGATCTGGCATAATAGAACCCGTCGGCTATCCTCTCGTCTATGGTGAGACCTATGTCGTTTACCATCTTCATGGTAACATTGCCCTTTTCGTCATAGAAAGGCTTCATCTTCCTCTCGCCTATTATGACGAACAGGGATGTGGTCCCCCAGTTGCTCAAATGGTGGTATCCCGATCTAAGATGGATGGATCCCAGATTCGTGATGAATGCTGAAGCATAGTTGGGATCCTTTTTAACGAAATCGTATGGCACTCTGCCGTGCCTGTCCAGAAACCGGATGAATCTGAACACAGGTCTTAAGATGAACGGAGACAGTTTCATGAACTTATCCATTACGTCCACCGAATTATCCAGGGTGTTCTCATCCTTTACCGCATTGATCTCTTTTACGATCTTTTCGTAAAGAGTGTCCATGGTGGTCTCGGGGCCGAAGGACTCGAAGGCCAGGCCCTCTGCGGCGTTGTCCGCGAATTTCTTCTTCACGGTGAACCCTATGCTCACATCATCCTTCTGATAAAGTTTCATGTTGCACACGAAACGGTTCAGCCCGGGTCTTAAGTAGAGGATCTTTACAAGCGCCATAAGCATTACATAGAAGGGCTTGTAGGGATCATCCAGGGCGCTCCCGGGAAGTTCTCCCCTTTCCACTCTGGCTCTGAGCTCATCATTCTTCCTGTCCACATATCTGAAAATGGGCTCCATTTCTATGGATTCCTGAATGAAAGCTTCATTGTCAGCCCTGTTGGGGTAAACGTATGGCACGATGGCATGCATGGGATCGATGTCCCTCATGAGCCTGCCGTCACGCCTGTCGCCCCATCTCTTTTTTTACTTTTTCTGTCATATGTGATCCCTCTGTTACTCGCTTTTTAAATGAAACACACAAAAACACGTTTCATTATAGCACAAAAAACCCGCACCGCCATAAAAACTTTGACAAGTGCGGGTCTATATATTTCATTTTTATCCCTACCTCGACTTGAATTCCTTCCAGTACCTGGAGTACATGTCGTCTCCTTCAGCGCCCAGATTTTTGAGGGTCTCACATCTGGCAAGGATCTCCTCGGAAGGATTTACGATCTCGATCTCAGAGAGGATCGTTTCGCCTTCGATATAGTCCTCGTAGACATAATCGTCCAGCTGGGTGTTGGGAATGGCGTAGGTCAGGTATTCGAAGTTTGCCACGGCTGCGTCATAGGAATACATGAAATTGATCCATGCCATGGCGCCATCGAAGTTTTTGCATGACTTGGGAACTGCCCAGCAGTCCGTCCAGACCTCTGTGCCCTCCACGGGAATGACGTAGGCCAGGTTCTCGTTGTCCTCCTGGGCGTAGAGCACGTCTCCGGAGGTGATCACAGCCATGGAGGCGTTGTCGCCGATCATCAGGTCTCTTGCGTTATCGTTGGCATAGGAATATACCAGCGGCTTCTGGTCGATGAGCTTCCGGGTGATGGCCTTCATCTCCTCTTCGTCCAGGGTATTCATGGAATATCCGAGGAGCTTGGCCGCCACCATGTCCGCCTCTCTTATGGAGTTGGGCATGATGATCTTACCGGCGTATTTTTCATCCCAGAGGATGCCCCAAGATACGTCTCCCTCAAAGTCTTCCTCGTCCACCAGTTCGGTGTTGTAGATGATGCCGTAGGTCCCCCAGGTGTGCGGGGCAGAATAGAACATGCCCGGGTCGAACTCCTCCATGAAGTCCCTGATGTTTTGCGCAAGATACTGCATGTTGGGGATCTGCCCGAACTCGATCTCCATCAGGAGATCTTCCCTGATCATCTTGTCGATCATGTAGTCCGAGGCACAGATCACGTCATAGTCCGCGGTGTTGTTCTTGATGACGGGGTACATTTCCTCGTTGGTATCGAAGTAGTCGCAGACCACCGTGTACCCTGTTTCCTCAAAGAACTGCTCCGTAAGCTCCGGATCGATGTAGTCGCCGAAGTTGTAGACGTATACCACGCCGTTCTCCCCTACCTCGCCCGGGGTGGACGGAGTGAACTTCACTGCTGCTGCGATGATCAAGACTGCAAGGATCCCCACCAGGACCTTGCGTCCCGTTGAAAGGCCGCTTCTGTAGATGTACTCTTTCTCACCTGTCTTCCCCGTCTTGCCCGGTTTCTTGTCCTTTTCACCGGATCTTACGTAGTTGGAGATAAGAAGGATAACCAGCACCACCAGGAATATCACCGTGGACAGCGCAAAAAGTGTGGGCCTGACTCCGATCTTCAGCTGGCTGTAGATCAGCGTCGACAGTGTGTTGATCCCCGCGCCTCTTGTGAAGTGGGTGATGACGAAATCGTCCACCGACATGGTAAAGCTTAAAAGGAATCCTGATGCTATACCCGGCATAAGGTCCGGAAGCACCACCTTGAAAAACGCATAGGCCGGGCTTGCGCCCAGGTCCAGTGCCGCCTCGTAGGTGTGGTTCTCCAGCTGTCTGAACTTAGGCATTACGCTGAGTATCACATATGGAATGCAGAATGTGACATGAGCGAACAGCACCGTGCCGTAGTTCAGGGATATGCCGAAGAGAAGGAAGCTGATCATCAGGGATATGCCTGTCACGATGTCAGCGTTAAGAAGGGGTATGTTGTTCAGCCCCATGAAGATATTTCTCTTCCTGTCCGTCATGGCATTCATGGCGACGCAGGCCAGTACACCGGTCAAAGTGGCAATGATGCTGGCCCAAAGGGCTATGGTGAAGGTGTTCCCCAGAGCTTCCATGAGCTCCTGGTTGTTGAACATCTCCCTGTACCACCTGACGCTGAATCCCTGCCAGGATGTCATGGACTTGCTCTCGTTGAAGCTTAAGACCATGAGAGTACCGATGGGCAGGTACAGGAAAAGCACTATTATTGCGATGTAGAGGGCCTTTGCGAATCTCTTCATATCATGGTGCCCTCCCCGTTCTTATCGAATTTGCCCATGAAGGCCATGGAGATCACGATGAATACCATCATGACAAGAGACAGGCCCGATCCAAGGTTCCAGTTGGAAGCCGTGGTGAATTCCTGCTCGATGATATTTCCTATGAGATTCACCTTGCCTCCGCCAAGCATGTTTGAGATGGCGAAGGTGGTAAGGCTTGGTACGAACACCATGGTGATGCCTGACACGATCCCGGGGACCGTGAGAGGAAGGATCACCTTGCTCAGCACCGTATTTTTTGAGGCTCCCAGGTCATAAGCAGCCTCGATCAGGGAATCGTCGATCCTGATCATGGCATTGTATACCGGCAGCACCATGAAGGGCAGATAGTCGTAGACCATGCCCAGTACCACCGCCACAGGGGTATTGATTATCCCCAGGAATCCCAGCATTCCGTTCTTTTCAAGAAGGACCTGCCATGCCATGGTGCGGAGCACGAAGTTCATCCACATGGGAAGAATGAAGATGAAGATCATGAAACCCTGTTTACCGAGCCTGGAGTCCTTCAGGATCAGTGCCAGCGGAAAGGCGATAAGAAGGCACAGTAAGGTTGCGATCAGCGACAGCAAAAGACTGAGCATCAGAGCTTTCATATGATCGCCGGAAAATACTGCAAGGATGTTTTCTGCGGTGAAGGCTCCGGTCCTGTCGGTGAGGCCGTAGTACGCCACCACCCCCATGGGGATCAGGGTGCCTGCAAGTATGAAAAAGATGAAGGGAGCACTGAATAGTTTTTTCATCATTCTTCCTTAAGCTCCTCTCCCAGTACTTCTTCCAGAGAGATGGCCTCCTCATCTTCAGACTGAGGCTTGTTCATGATCTGGATGTTCTCCGGATCCACATTGAGGGACACCTCTGTCCCTACCGGGAAGCTTCTGGTATTCTGGCATAGCCATTCGGATCCGCCGGCATCCACACACATTTCATAGTGGACTCCGATGAAAACGTTGGAGGTCACTACTCCGTCGATCACTCCTCTTCCGGGCTTATCTATGATGATGTCCTCCGGTCTGATCACCACGTCCACAGGTTTGTTCCTGCCGAAGCCCTCGTCCACGCAGGGGAACTTGTGCACGCATATCTCGACCACCCTGTCCTCTATCATGATCCCGTCGAAGATGTTGGAGTCTCCGATGAAGTCCGCAACGAAAGCGTTTTCCGGCTCGTTATATATCTGTTCCGGTGTTCCCATCTGCTGGATGTAGCCCTTGTTCATGACCACCACGGTGTCGCTCATGGTCAGCGCCTCTTCCTGGTCATGGGTGTATACAAAGGTGATCCCCAGTTCGTTCTTGAGCCTGATCAGTTCGTACTGCATCTCCTGCCTGAGCTTCAGGTCAAGAGCCCCCAGAGGCTCATCCAGAAGGAGGACTCTGGGTTCGTTCACTATGGCTCTGGCGATGGCTATCCTCTGCTGCTGACCTCCGGAAAGGGACGTTACCGCCCTGTTCTCGTAGCCCGCCAGGTTCACCAGCTTAAGGGCATATTTGATCTTGTCGTTGATGTAAGACTCGGACTTTCCGGAGATCCTGAGACCGAAGGCTATGTTTTCCGCCACATTCATGTGAGGGAAAAGCGAGTACTTCTGGAACACCGTGTTCAGCGGCCTCTTGTTGGCAGGCATGTCTGTAATGTCCGTGCCCTCGAAGATCACTCTGCCCGTATCCGGTTTAGTGAATCCCCCCAGGATCCTTAAGGTCGTCGTCTTGCCGCAGCCTGAGGGCCCCAGGAGCGTAATGAACTCGTTCTCTCTGATGTTCAGGTCAAACTCATCAAGAACTATCTCTCCGTCGTAGGACTTGGAAATGTCCTTCATTTGAATAAGTGTTGTATCCTTCGCCATATCAAAACCCTTCTTCCGTAATGATCTGAAGCGGATTTTTTTGCGGTGGGGACCGCATATATACCGCGAGGCTTAAACGCCTTTTGTTACTTCCTGATCAGCCTTACGCTCAGGTCCACGTTTCCGGTGATTCCGGGAACGGAGGCAGTGCTGGTGTACTGCCACATCACATATTCGTAGGGCCACTGAGTATAGTCTGTGTAATGAGCCAGCCACACGTCGTACCTGGTGAGGCGGGTCATCCACAGGCTGGAGCCCAGCCAGGTGGGATTTCCGTAAAGCAAGGCTTCGTAGCCCTTCTTCTCGATCCTTTGGAGGAAAGCATCCGCGATCATGGTCTTTTCCTCCGAAGTAAGGTGTGTGATCCTGTTTGCGTTTTCAAGTGGCTCCATATCAAAGGCGATGGGTCCGTCGATGTGCTTGCCCTTGATGTGCTTCAGAACGAAGTCCGCCTCTTCGATGGCTTCCTCAGGACTGATGGCCTGAGAGAAAAAGTATACTCCGATCTTGATGCCGGCTTTCCGGGCACCTTCCACATTTCTCTCGTAGAACTCGTCAAGGGTGTTGATCCCGCTGTTGTAGCCACGGAATCCCAGCCGTATCATCACCATATCTATGTCCTGATCCCTGATCTGATCCCAGTCTATGTCCTTTTGGACATAGGAAACGTCCATCACCGTGACCGACCTGTAATTCTCGTCCTCGTAATGGAGTCTCCCCCTATCGTCATAGTAGTAGCAGGAGGTGTCGTAGTCGTTATACCTGAGATCCTGCTCCTGAGAAAGACCGCTGTACGAGTCACTGTTTCCGGTGAAACGGCCAAGAAGGAATCCCAGGGAAAGGAGAACAATGGCCGAAGCTAATACCTCCGGCCATGTAAGCTTCAGTCCCGACTTTTTCCTACCGGAGCTTTTTCTTTTAGTTGTGTTTTTTGCTGTGTTAGGCATCTTTCTCTTTAAGTCCCTTAAGACTGTTAATTAGAGGAGCTCTTTTCTGGACAGGTTGATCCTGTTCTGAGAATCGATCTCTATTACCTTGACAGTTACTCTGTCGCCAACGTTCATCACGTCTTCTACCTTGGCGACTCTGGTCTTGTCCATCCTGGAGATGTGGAGCAGGCCTTCCTTGCCGGGAAGGATCTCTATGAATGCTCCCACGGATCCCTTGGCTGTGGAAAGGATACGTGTGACAGTACCCTCGTAGATCTCTCCCACCACCACGTCCTTGGTAAGGGTCTTGATCTCGTCCACGCAGGCCTCCGTCATGGCAGCATCCGTGCCGTACACGGATACCAGTCCGTCGTCGGAGATATCGATCTTGACGCCGTACTTCTCGGTAAGCCCGTTGATGGTCTCTCCGCCCTTGCCGATGACTATCCTGATCTTGTCCACAGGTACTCTCGTGGAGAGTGCTCTGGGGGCCCATGGTGACATTTCCTTTCTGGGTTCGGGGATCTCTTCAAGCATCTTGTCCATGATGAACATCCTGCCGACCTTGGCCTGTTTGAGAGCCTTTTCAAGGATCTCCCTGTCAAGTCCGTGGACCTTGATGTCCATCTGGATCGCGGTAACGCCCACTTCTGTTCCTGTTACCTTGAAGTCCATGTCGCCCAGGAAGTCTTCCATTCCCTGGATGTCGGACAGGATAGCGAACTGAGATGTGCCGTCCTCCCTGACGCGCTCGATGAGCCCCATGGCGATGCCTGCCACCGGTCTCTTGATGGGAACGCCCGCGTCCATGAGCGCAAGGCAGGAGCCGCATGTGGAGGCCATTGAGGAGGAACCGTTGGATGAGAGCACGTCAGAGACCACTCTGATGGCATAGGGGAATTCCTCTTCATCGGGGATGACGGGAAGAAGCGCTCTCTCCGCCAGCGCGCCGTGGCCGATCTCTCTTCTTCCGGGTGAACGGGGAGCCTTGGCTTCGCCTGTGCAGTATCCCGGGAAGTTATAGTGATGTATATATCTCTTCTTTGTCTGCTCTGTGATCCCGTCGATGGTCTGGGATTCAGAGGCCGGAGCCAGTGTGCAGGAAGAAAGTACCTGTGTCTGTCCTCTCTTGAAAAGACCTGTTCCATGTACTCTTGGCAGGAGTCCTGTCTCGCAGAATACAGGTCTGATCTCATCAAGTTTTCTGGAATCGGGACGGATGCCTTCATCCAGGATCATGTTTCTGACACATTCCTTCGTGATGTTGTAGAGGACAGCGTCTATGTCCTTATCCCCTTCAGGATAGGTCTCAGCAAAATACTCCTTGGTCTCCTGCTCCACCTTGTCCATATTCTCAAGTCTCTCAAGCTTGTCGAAGGTCATGACGGCTTCCTTCATCCTGGGAACCGCGTACTCTCTCACTGCCTGATCGATCTCCTCAGCCGGCTTGTAAAGTTCCACTTCCATCTTGGGCTTGCCCACTTCGGCAACGATCTGATCGATGAATTCAACGATCTTCTTGATCTCCTCATGGGCGAACATGATGGCGTCCAGCATGTCCATCTCGGGAACTTCCCTGGCTCCTGCTTCCACCATCATGATGGCTTCCTTGGTGCCGGCGACTGTCATATCAATGTCGGATACTTCTCTCTGCTCCAGGGTGGGGTTGATGATGAACTTACCGTCAACTCTTCCCACCTTTACCGCCGCCGTGGGACCGTCCCAGGGGATATCGGAAATGGCGATGGCGATGGATGAACCGATCATGGCGGTGATCTCCGGCGAGCAGTCATTATCTGCTGACAAACAGGTGGCTACCACCACGACGTCGTTATAGAAACCCTTGGGGAACAGCGGTCTCAAAGGTCTGTCGATGAGTCTTGACGTGAGGATGGCGTGTTCCGAGGGACGTCCTTCTCTTTTGATGAATCCTCCGGGGATCTTGCCTACGGAGTACATCTTCTCCTCGAAGTCGCAGCTTAAGGGGAAGAAATCCATCCCCGCCCTGGGCTCCTTGGAGCAACAGACTGTGACGGATACCACTGTATCTCCGTATCTGACCCATGCCTGTCCGTTGGCCTGCTCAGCAACCTTCCCTATCTCGATCTGAAGCAGACGTCCTCCGAGAGGATAGTTATAAGTTTTGTAATCTGTGAATCTTGGCATTGCAACTACCTCCTGTAATGCTCTTAACAAAATTTTAAGGCGGGTATTTACCCGCCTAAGTCTCGGACTTTTACTTCCTTAATCCTAAACGAGTAATGAGGTTTCTGTACCTCTCAAGATCCTTCTCTTTAAGATAAGCAAGCATGTTTCTTCTCTGTCCTACCATCTTCAAAAGACCTCTTCTTGAGTGGTGGTCTTTCGTGTTGACTTTGAGATGCTCGTTGAGATCATTGATCCTGTATGTAAGGATGGCTACCTGAACTTCCGGGGAACCGGTGTCGCCTTCCTTAAGCTGATACTCTTTGATGATCTCTTCTTTCTTTTCTTTTGTAATCATTTTATCTCCTTTTCTTTCATAGACCTTAGACTGGGCCGTGCGCCGGAGTGTCGCTCAACTAAGCCTGAGGCACAAATTATCGATTTATACTATCACCTAAAAAGATTAATGTCAATGGATTTTTTTCTGCAGACAGGGCAGGACTGGAGTTTGGCCCTGCCTGGACGCCGATTTTTTTCTACAGGCAGGGCGGAATTGGCTTTCTGCCCTGCCTGAGCGACGATTTTTTCTACAGGCAGGGCGGAATTGGGTTTTGACCCTGCCTGAGCGCTGATTTTTTTCTACAGGCAGGGCGGAATTGGCTTTCTGCCCTGCCTGAGCGCCGATTTTTTCTCACAGGCAGGGCGGAATTGGCTTTCTGCCCTGCCTGAACGCCGATTTTTTCTCACAGGCAGGGCGGAATTGGCTCTCTGCCCTGCCTGAACGCCGATTTTTTCTCACAGGCAGGGCGGAATTGGCTTTCTGCCCTGCCTGAGCGCCGATTTTTTCTCACAGGCAGGGCGAAATTGGCTTTCTGCCCTGCCTGAGCGCCGATTTT
>CAJOKT010000009.1 GCA_905235115.1 uncultured Peptostreptococcaceae bacterium | reverse complement strand
GAGCAGTCAGCCAGCTTGCCGGGAAGGGATGTGGTGGTGAGAGCATTTGTGTTTCTTATGATGTTTCTGGCCTTGCGTGCGGCTTCCCTTGCGCGGGCGGCCTTGACGCACTTCTCTATTATGGACTTGGCCTGGGCAGGATTCTGCTCAAGGAAGGCCATGAGGTAATCGTTGGTTGCAGACTCCACAAAACCTCTGGTCTCGGGGTTGCCCAGCTTGCTCTTGGTCTGTCCTTCAAACTCAGGGTTCTGGAGCTTCACGGAAACTACGGCGGTGAGACCTTCTCTGACATCGTCTCCTGTTAAAGCGTCATCTGAATCTTTCAGTATCTTGGCGCGTCTTCCGTAATCGTTGATGACCTTGGTAAGAGCGGATTTGAATCCTATGAGATGACTTCCTCCGTCAACGGTGTTGATGTTGTTGGCATAGCCCAGGATCAGTTCAGAATAGTTATCCGTGTACTGCATGGCTATTTCCACTTCCTGGGTGTCCCTTGCCACCTCAAAATATATTACGTCCGGGTGGATGGGATCTTTGTTGCTGTTCTGGAAGGCCACCATCTCCTTGATCCCGCCTTCGTAATGGAAGACCTCGGATTTTTTGCGGCCGATGCGGTCATCCTTAAGGGATATCTTGATGCCCTTGTTCAGGAAGGCCATCTCTCTTAAGCGGTGCTGGATGGTGTCATAGTCGAAAACCGTGGTCTCGAATATCTCAGGATCGGGCCAGAAGGTGGTCTTGGAACCGGTCTTTCTGGGTGCCTCGCCTATGACCTCCAGGGGGCTGGCATACTTGCCCTGCCTGTATTCCTGATGATAGATCTTGCCGTTTCTTTTGATCTCCACTTCCATCTTTGTGGAAAGTGCGTTCACCACAGACGCGCCTACTCCGTGGAGACCGCCGGACACCTTGTATCCCCCGCCTCCGAATTTTCCTCCGGCGTGGAGAACTGTGTGGATAACTTCCACTGCCGGAATACTCATCTTGGGATGCTTGTCAACAGGCATTCCCCTTCCATCGTCCTCAACGGTGACGGAGCCGTCCTGGTTGATACTCACCTTTATATTCTTGCAGTATCCCGCAAGAGCCTCGTCGATGGAGTTATCGACCACCTCGTATACCAGATGATGGAGTCCCCTCTCGCCGGTAGAGCCGATATACATTCCCGGTCTCTTTCTGACGGCTTCAAGTCCCTCCAGGACCTGAATCTGTTCTGCGTTATACTGTTCTGAAGCTTTTCCTTCTAATGCCATTCTCTTCTCCTCAAAATTTAGAGTTTTTATCCCTTTTTTAGACAAAATTCATACATAATATAGTGTATCACAAAAACGGGGCGTTATCAAGAGAAATGCCCCGTTTAATATAATTTTATTTAATTTATTTAAAACTCGATAAAATCGTAAAAAATCTGCCTGAAATCGCTGAATTTTACCCTGATATACCCTCGAACATATATTCTTTTATTTTTATCACGTAAAATATATCTTTTACTTCTTCTCTCTCGCGATCAGCACGGTGAAAAATCCGCTGTCCTCGGGTATGTCGTCTATGTTTTCGAATATCTTCTGGTTGGGAAGACCGATGTTGGCAATGGCCTTAACGTCTCTTCTCCTCAAGCCGGGTATGTCCCTTAAGTTCTTCATATGTCCCTCTGTCTTCATTACCACATAGTTTCCCGCCTGGTGATAATATCTTCCTGCTGAATATGTGGCCGGGATGATGTGGCAGGGCTGCTCCCTCTCCGCAAGGGGAAGCTTCAGTTGTCCGGCTGCCGCCGAGAAGGCGGTGACTCCGCTGGACGTCACCGTCTCATATCCGTCGTGTTCCAGAGCGTAAAGAATGTATATAGATCTGGAATATACCATAGGATCTCCCAATACCAGTATTGCGACGTTCTGGCCTCTGTCCAGATATTTTTCAATGTTTCTGGCTTCTCTCCAGCATATCTCCTCCAGCCTGTCCGGATCTATCACGTCAGCTATATCCAGAGACATGACGGTCTTATCCTTGATCTCAGGGACCACGACCTCAGCAACTTTGTATGCCAGCTCTTCCCTTGGATCCTCTCCTCTCACAAAAAATAATTCGTTCTCTTCGATCAGTCTCTTGGATTTAAGGGTCATGAGTTCCGGATCCCCCGGACCCACTCCTATTATATATGTGGTTCCCTTGTTTCTTCCTCTGTTCATTTTGTTACCTTACCCTTCGATACATAGAATATCTCCGCACCGGGAAACTCTTTTATAAAGCTGTCCTGCATCTCGGCAGCCGTAATGAAAAGCTGATTGTAGGAAAGTGTTTTGATCAGATATTTTTGACGTTCAAGGTCCAGTTCGCTCATGACGTCATCAAGAAGAAGTACAGGATCTTCTCCTGTCTCATCTTTTATCATCTTTATCTCCGCAAGTTTCAGTGAAAGAGCGGCGGTGCGCTGCTGGCCCTGTGACCCGAAACTTCTGGCATTTATCTCCTCTTTATCTCTTTTGATGAAGAACTCCATGTCATCCTTGTGGGGACCTCTGGTGGTGGTCTTCATCCTGATGTCCTGTTCATCGGAATTTTTCAGAATATCATATAACTCATTCTCATCTTCCACGTTGGGTCTGTACTTTATGGTCAGATCTTCGGTGTTATTGGTTATACTTCTGTGTATTACTCCGGAAATCTCAGAAAGTTCCCTGATGAATCCTCTTCTTTTGGAAATTATGGACGCGCCGTACTTTGCAAGCTGAGCGTCCCAAATATCCAGCATGGAACGGTCTATGTTGTTTTCTTTTAAATATGTGTTTCTCTCCAGAAGTACCTTTTTATAGTCAGAAAGGTCTTTATAGTATGAGGGTCTTATGAGACAAAGTTCTTTGTCTATGAATTTTCTTCTCTTTTCAGGTTCATCTTTTACTATTTTTAGATCGTCCGGGCTGAATATAACTATATATACATTATCAAGAAGCTGAGATGTCTTTTTTAATCTGATACCGTCCATTTTTATGGATTTTTTGCGGTCGCTGAAAAACATTATCTCTATTTCAGTGTCGCCGGTATTCTTTGAAAAAACAAGATCCACCTTTGCGGAATCCTGTCCGAAGCGGATCATTTCACCGTCCTTTGATGTACGGAAAGACCTTCCAATGGAAGCGATATATATGGATTCCAGAAGATTTGTCTTTCCCTGTGCATTGTTTCCAAGGATTATGTTTACCTTTTCATTAAATTTCAAATCAAGGATTTCATAATTTCTGAAATCCTTGATTTTTATGGTTTTGATGTACATATATACTGTCAGTTGCCCAGAAGTCTTACGGGAAGAACCAGATATTCGAAGCTGCTGCCTTCCACAGGCTTTATGATGCACGGACTCACCGGTGTATTGAAAAGAAGAGTCACGGTCTCATCATCGATATACTTAAGCGGATCCTCAAAATATTTTGAATTGAATCCGATGGCCAGATCCTTGCCGTCCTTTGAGATCATAACTTCTTCACGGCCTTTTCCCTCTTCAGATTCCGAAGTGATCACAAGAATTTTTTCTCCTATATTTACTCTTATCAGATTATTCTTTCCTGCTCTCGAAAGAAGTGAAGCTCTCTCTACAGCATCTATCAGATCTGACCTGTTTATAGTAACTCTTATCTGGCTGTCCTTTGGAAGGATATTCTCGTAGTCGATATAGTCTCCGCTGAGGAGTCTCACTGCGACCTTGATATCTCCTATTATGAACACTGCTCTCTTGTCGCTTAAGAGAACATCTATGGATGTTTTTTCCAGTCCGGATTCAGAAATGATCTTGGATACTTCCATAAGTGTCCTTGCGGGGATTATAAGATCCTGATCGTAGGCACTTTCGAATTTTTCTCTTGCAACAGCCATTCTGAATCCGTCAAGAGCCACCATATTGAAGTTTCCGTTCCTTATTTCGAATAAAACTCCTGTTATCACGCCTCTTGATTCATCAGCTGATGCTGCGAACACGGTCTTTCTGATCATGTCCTTTAAAATGTCTCTGTCGAAGGTGATCCTTTCGTCATAATCATCAATGTTCATTGAAGGGAATTCATCCGCTGAACTTCCGACGATATTGAATTCTGACGAAGAGCATCTTATATTGAAGTTACCGTCATTTTCTTCCATATATATGATATCCGAAGGAAGTTTTCTTACGATATCTCCGAAAAGCTTAGCCTGCACCACGACTTCGCCCGGTTCATATTCTATTGTTTCAAACCTGTCTTCTATTGATATATCAAGATCGGAAGCTGACATTATAACAGAACCTTCTTCCGTAACTCTTATAAGAATACCTTTTAATATAGGAATGGTAGTCCTGGAAGTCACGGCCTTTGATACTATGTTAAGTGCCTTTAATAGAGTGCTCTGTGCGCAAGAGAATTTCATATGCGTCCTCCCATTTTTTGATTAATATATTTATTAAAATAATAGTAATAGTAATAGAGGCTGTTGAAAATGTGCAAAACCCGTAAGAGGCTTTATCTTTCAAGGGAAAGTTATTACTTTTATCCTTTGGATAAGTTTAAAATGTTATCAAAGTTATTCTTTGATCTCCCTTTTTATATATTCGATTATGTCTCTGAAGTTTTCATCATGCTTTGCTTCATAGTCTATCTTATCACAGGCATATTTGACAGTGGTATGATCGCGGCCGCCGAAAAATGAACCTATCTTGGGAAGTGAGCTGTCTGTCATTTCCCTTATAAGGTACATGGATACCTGTCTTGGAAAAGCGATGTCGTTGGTCCTCTTCTTAGATTCAAGATCCGCCACCTTCACCCCGTAGTACTTAGCAACCACTTTTTTTATCTTTTCCGGGGTGATGAGAGTATCTGCATCAGAAAGAAGATCCCTTAATACTTTTTTTGCGAAGGCTTTGTTGGCCTTTTCATTCAGTCTCTCTGAGAAGAACTTAACTCTTGAAAAAGCTCCTTCAAGTTCCCGGATATTATCCTTTACCTTCTCAGAAATAAGATTTATTACGTCCGCCCAATCTTCATCGACTTCAATATTATACAATTCAGCATTCTTATATAGAATAGCTACCCTTGTCTCGAAGTCCGCAGGCTGGATATCTGCCATGAGATTCCACTGGAACCTTGTAATTAGTCTCTCGTCTATACCCTGAAGGCTGTTTGGATCTTTGTCCGCAGTAAGTATTATCTGTTTATCGTTCTGGAAAAGTGCATTGAAGGTATGGAAAAATTCCTCCTGAATACCTTCCTTGCCTTCCAGAAACTGGACGTCGTCGACTATGAGCACGTCGACCTTCCGGTATTTGGATTTGAATTCCCTCGTCTTCTTCTCCCTGATCGATGTTACGAATTCGTTGGTGAAATTTTCTGAAGATGTATAGAGAATGTTGGTCTTTGGAGCGTGCTGCAGGATATATATACCTATGGCCTGAATGAGATGGGTCTTGCCCAGACCGGATCCGCCGTAGATGAAGAGCGGATTGGATGCGATGCCCGGCGATTCAGCTACAGCATGAGCTGCAGCGTAGGCGAAGCTGTTGGACGGACCCACGATAAAGTTATCGAAGGTATACTTTGGATTTAAGAGTTTCTCTGCGATCAGGGTCTTCTTCCCCACTTCTGTATCCGGAGTTTTTTCTCTGGAATTTTTCTTTTGTGCAGGTTTATTTACATCAAAATCAGGAGAACTGTTCTCAGACAGATCCTCCTCTGTCGGATCTCTTAATACAACACGGTAATCTCTTCCCAGAATTTCCTTAAAAACTTCCTGAAGAAGGGGCAGGTAACGGTCGTTGATCACGCCCGAAAACAGATCGGGATCAAGAGAAGTCTTGAAACCCATATATATGATCCTCAGTTCGGTATTGATTTCTTCCACGTTAAGATGATCCAGGAACCAGGTCTTGTACATTACTTCTGTGACCTGTTCCCTGATCATGGAAAGCGCCGCTTCCCAAACGTCGTCGTAGTTTTTCATTTATATCCCCCAAGCAATAACTAAAGTAACAATATTATAACCAATAAGTTTTCCACAGGCAAGGGATAAAGTTGTGGATAACCCATTTTTTTGCGGGGGTTTTTTGCTGATGACTCGTTGACAAAGATGCCTTTATTTATTATAATACTTTAGTCTATGTGTCGTTTGGAATTCAGAACGGCAGCAAAATATTCAGAAAGGAGACCAGAGACCATGAAAATGACTTACCAGCCCAAGAAGAGGCAGAGAATGGTAGAGCACGGATTCAGAAAGAGAATGTCCACCAAGAACGGCAGAAACGTTCTCAAGAGAAGAAGACAGAAAGGCAGAAAGAGACTTTCCGCTTGATTTTGCCATGCTTAGAGAAGACGTCCTGAGAAAAAAAACGGATTTTGATGCCGTATATAATAAGGGAAAGTCCACCGGGTCGAAATACGTGGTGATCTTTTACTTTAAAAACGGCATGGGCCTTACCAGGACATGTTTTCTCGCCAGTAAAAAAGTTGGCAACAGCGTTATGAGGAACCGTGCAAGGCGCCTGATGAAGGAAAGCTTCCGTCAGATAAAGGACCGCCTGCCGGAGGGTTACGACCTGATCTTCATAGCCAGAAACACCATTCAGGGAAGGGCTTGCCAGGAGGTAAGAAAGTCCATGGAGGACGCGCTGAAACGTGCCAAGCTCATGTCCTGACCGAGAAAAAGATATGAAGAGGATAATAATCCTTCTGATCAGAGGATATCAAAAATTCATATCTCCTTTATTCCCGCCCACATGCCGTTTCACGCCCACCTGCTCCACATATTTCATTCAGGCGGTGGAGAAATACGGCGCAATAAAGGGAAGTTACCTGGGAATAAAACGAATCTTGAGGTGCCACCCCTGGAGTCCCGGGGGATATGATCCGGTGCCTTAATAACCACGGAGGAAATCAATGAGATTTTTAGCCACACCTTTAGGCTATCTGTTGACTTTTCTGTACAATATTGTAGGCAATTACGGTATCGCGGTCCTGATCATCACGGCAATCGTTAAAGCTTGCCTTTATCCCGTATATTCCAAGACCATGAAGTCCAGCATGAAGATGTCCAAGCTTCAGCCCAAGATCCAGGAACTTCAGCAGAAATACGGCAATGACAGGGAGACCTACAATATAAAGGTACAGGAACTGTATAAACAGGAAGGCGCATCCATGTACGGAGGATGCCTTCCCATGATCATCCAGATGTTCGTGATCATGGGTCTGTTCGCGCTGTTCAGAAACCCCATGACTTATATGACGGACGAGAACATGCTGTATGCCATTCACGAGTCGTTCCTGTGGATCAAAGACCTTGCACAGCCTGACCCGTGGATCCTGCCCATCGCAGCAGGAGCTGCCACTTTCATTTCCTATTCCATGAATTCCAACCAGCAGATGCAGAGCCAGATGGCAGGAGCAGGAAACGCGAAGCAGGGCAACATGATGACGAAGATGATGAAATATTTCTTCCCCATCATGATCCTTTGGTTCGCAAGAACATATCCGGCAGGCCTGGCAATTTACTGGTTCGGCAGCCAGGTCATCCAGATCTTCTACAACCTGAGATTCAACAAGTGGAGAAAGAAGCAGCTGGAAGAAGAGAAGGAAGAGAAAAGAAGGAAGAAAAAGAAGAAATAGATCCGGAGGAAAATAAATGGATTATTCCGAAAAATGGGGACGGGATACGGACGAAGCGGTAAAACTCGCTTTGGATGATCTCGGACTTACCATCGACGAAGTCGAAGTGACGGTCCTGGAAGAACCGTCCAGAGGATTTTTCGGCATAGGTTCCAAACTGGCGAAGGTCAGAGTTGAGAAGAAAAGACCGCCTGAGAAGGAAGAGACCCATAAGCAGACAAGACCCGACCTGGTTATCCCTATAGAGGAAGCCAGAGCCAGGGACGCCGCAAACCGCGAGAGAATGGCTGCTGAGGGAAAGAGTGCCGAGGAACCAAGAGAACCCAGAAGAGAAAAAAGACCGAAAAACGGTAATAAGAAAAATAACCGTAAAGAGCATAGTGACCGTTCCGGAAACGCAGGCAGGTCCGAGAAGATGCCCGCCGGGGGCCAGGAGCCAAAGGCGCCCATCATCGCGCCGGAACCCGAAGAGAATCTTCAGGTGCTTGAGGACCACCCAGCCATGAGTTTTTTGCGCGATCTCATCAGGGAGATGGGGCTTGAAGCCGAAGTTACCGGAAAGATCGGGGAGGAAACCATCTACCTGGATATCCAGGGCAAGGATTCCGGCACCATCATCGGCAAGAGGGGCCAGACCCTGGACGCGGTCCAGTACCTGACAAGCCTTGTGGTCAATAAGGATCAGAACAAGTATACGAGAGTCGTGGTTGATGCGGAAAATTACCGCGCCAAGAGAGAACGCACCCTCGAAGCGCTGTCCTACCGTCTGGCCAACAAGGTGGTCAAGAGCAGAAGGCCGGTCAGGCTGGAGCCAATGAACCCCTATGAGAGAAAGGTCATCCATGCAACTCTTCAGTCACACCCCAAGGTAACCACCAGGTCCGAGGGCGAAGATCCTTACAGAAGAGTCGTCATAGAACTTAAATAACGAAGTGAGCCTCGCGGTTGGGACAGACCCCCTGCGAGGTTTTTTGAAGGTGGATCAGATGGAAGACACCATTGCAGCGATCTCCACTCCCCAGGGCGAGGGAGGCATCGGCGTGATCCGTATCTCGGGTCCCGGAGCTTCAGACATAATAAAGGAGATATTCTGCCCTGCAGGCGGGAAAGCTATCCGGGAGCTCCTCCCAAGGCACATGTATTTCGGGCGGATCACGGACAATTTAACAGAAGCACACAAGGCGGATAATGGCTGTGGAGGCACCGATCCCGCAAAACATCCCCTCCCCGCACTGATCGACGAAGCCATGGTATGCTACTTTCCGGAGCCAAAGAGCTATACCGGAGAAGACGTAGCCGAGATCCAGTGCCACAGCTCCTCCGTGTCATTAAGGAAGATCCTGTCCCTGGTGATCTCAAAGGGAGCGAGACTTGCCGAACCGGGAGAATTCACCAAGAGGGCATTCCTTAACGGCAGGCTGGATCTGAGCCAGGCCGAGGCGGTGATGGACCTGATAAAAGCCAGGACGGACAAGACCTACGAGGTGGCCCTGGACCAGCTGGAAGGAAGCTTTTCCAGAGGGATAAGGGCCATAAGAGCAGATCTCACAGACATTCTTGTGGACATGGCGGTGAACATCGACTATCCGGATGAAGATATAGAGGAGCTGACCTACGAGAAGCTGGAAACAGGACTCAGGGCGGCAGCCGGGAAGATCGACAGATACCTTGCCACCTGCGGCACAGGCAAGATATTAAGAGAAGGCCTCAAAGTTTCCATAATCGGAAAGCCCAACGTGGGCAAGTCTTCACTTCTTAACGCCCTCCTCCGTGAGGAGCGGGCCATAGTCACAGAAATAGCCGGAACCACCAGGGACACCATAGAGGAGACACTGTCCATAGACGGCCTCCCGGTGATCCTTACAGATACCGCCGGCATCAGAGACACGGACAATGTGATCGAAAAGATCGGAGTGGAAAGAAGCAAGGACGCCTTCAACCATGCGGATCTTGTTATATTCACCCTGGATCTCTCAAGACCCCTGGACGAGGAGGATCTGGATATCGCGGAGAAGCTCCGGGGAAGAAAGGTCATAGTCTTCCTGAACAAGGAAGATATGGCTGAAGCTGTAAGACGCGGCGAAATGCAGGGTATCACCCAGGAGAATATTGCAGGGCTGAAAGAACTGCTGCCAGATGCGGTATTCGTGGAAGGCTCTGCCAGGGAGGACCGTGGACTGGCCGAACTCAGGGATTGCATAAAGAATATTGTATACACAGACAGGGGAGAATCCCAGTCTGCAGACATCGTCACCAACGTGAGACACGAGAAGCTTCTCAGAGACGCAAAGGATTCGGTTACGGATGCGGTGGCCCTCACCGAAAGCCGTCAGCCACTGGAACTCATAGAAATAGACGTGAATACTGCCTACGTCTCTCTCGGAACCATCATAGGCGAGGAGACCGAGGGTGACATAATAGACGAAGTATTCAGGCGCTTTTGCCTTGGCAAGTAGGAAATATGGAAAACATTTTCATGGGAGAATATGACATCATAGTCATCGGCTCAGGTCACGCAGGCTGTGAAGCGGCGCTGGCCTCTGCCCGCATGGGCCACAGGACCCTCATGTTCAGCATGAACCTGGAGGCCATAGCCATGATGCCTTGTAACCCGTCCATCGGCGGCACCGGCAAGGGACATCTGGTCCGCGAGATCGATGCCCTGGGCGGCGAGATGGGGGTGAACATAGACAAAAGCTTCATACAGGTGAGGATGCTGAACACCGCAAAAGGTCCCGCGGTCCATTCTCTCAGGGCTCAGGCAGACAAGAACCTTTATCATCTGGAGATGAAAAAGACCCTGGAGCACACGGAGAATCTGGACCTCAGGCAGGGAGAAGTCACGGATATCATCGTTGAAAACGGCAGAGCCTGTGGCGTCCGCACCAAGACACACACCTGGTACAGCGCAAAAGCCGTGATCCTCGCCACAGGCACTTTCCTGAAGGGCAAAATATTCATTGGCGATGCAGTATATTCCGGTGGTCCCAACGGCCTCGCCTCATCAGAGGAGCTTGGGGATAACTTGAGAAAACTGGGGATAGATCTCAGACGTTTCAAGACGGGAACTCCCGCCAGATGTCTGGGACAGAGCCTGGACTACGGGAAGATGATCCCTCAGTCGGGAGATGAACCTCCTGTACCCTTCTCGTTCATGGATGATCAGATCGGCGAGAACAAGGGCCTATGCTGGCTGAGCTATACCAACGAGAAGACCCATGACATCATAAGGCAGAACTTTTCCAGATCCGCCCTCTTCGGAGGACAGATCGAAGGCATCGGGCCCAGATACTGTCCCTCCATCGAGGATAAGGTGAACCGCTTCGCCGACAAGGCGAGACATCAGCTGTTCGTTGAGCCGGAAGGGCTGGACACCGATGAGATGTACATTCAGGGAATGTCCAGTTCACTTCCTGAAGATGTGCAGCAGGCTTTTTACTCCACCATCCCCGGACTGGAAAACATAAGGATAGTAAGACCGGCCTATGCCATCGAGTACGACTGCATTGATCCCCAGGAGCTTAAACTCAACCTGGAGTACAGGAAGATCCCCGGGCTTTTCATGGCAGGGCAGGTCAACGGTTCCTCCGGATACGAGGAGGCTGCGTGCCAGGGTCTTATGGCAGGCATCAACGCGGTCCTCTCCATAGAGGGACGTGATCCTTTTATACTGGGACGCGATGAAGCATACATCGGAGTCCTCATAGACGATCTGGTGACCAAGGGGACCAACGAGCCCTACAGGATAATGACATCCCGTGCTGAGTACAGACTGCTTCTCAGGCAGGACAACGCAGACCAGAGACTTACAGAGAAGTCTTACAGGATCGGTCTTGCCACGGAAGAACGATACCAGCGTACTCTCGCAAAGAAGCGCAGCGTAGAGGCTGAGAAGGTGCGTCTCATGAACACCTGGGTGGACCGTGAGAAGGCTTCGGAATTCCTGACGGCACACGGCACAACGGAGACCGAAGGCCGGATATCTCTCTTCGACATGCTGAAGAGGCCTCAGATAACCTATGACGACCTTTCTGAAGTGGATGGACCTGACAGACCTGTCCTCTCCTACCATGAGCGGACCGGGCTGGAGGTAGAGATAAAGTACGAGGGATACATCACAAAGCAGCTCAAGCAGATAGAGCGCTTCAAGAAACTGGAAAACCGTGCTCTTCCCGAAGATATGGACTATGAGAACATTGAAGGTCTCAGGATCGAGGCCAGGCAGAAGCTCTCCAGGGTGAGACCGGTCAACATGGGTCAGGCTTCCAGGATATCCGGGGTATCTCCTGCGGATATAAACGTGCTCATGGTTTTCCTCGAAAAGAGAAGAAGAGAGAGGTCCCTGAAGAGATGAAGATCTTGCTTACAGATGAACAGACCGGGAAGCTGGAAAGGTACAGGGATGGGATCCTTAAGATCAACAGATCGCTGAATCTCACCAGAGTGAGCGATCCCGGGGAATTCTGGGACAAACACGTGCTGGACTCCTTGGCCTGCGCGGAAATTCCCGAATATAAAGAGGCCGGAAGGATCCTTGATCTGGGCACCGGAGCGGGATTCCCGGGAGTGCCCCTTGCGGTTCTCTCTCCGGAGAAGAAGTTTGTCCTGGTGGATTCCGTGGGAAAGAAACTCAGGGCGGTAGAGACTGAGGCTGAGAAGATCGGTCTTGCCAACGTGTCCTTCATCCACGGCAGGGCAGAGGACCTCTCAAGAGATCCCTGTCTTAGGGAAACCTTCGACCTTTGCGTGTCGAGGGCTGTGGCAAACCTTCCCGTGCTTCTGGAGTACTGCCTGCCCTTCATTAGGACAGGAGGCAGCCTTCTGTCATATAAAGGTCCGGGATACAAAGAAGAGATCGATGCTGCATCCAATGCGCTCAAACTGCTGGGCGGCCGGGTGGCAGACGTCATAGAAGCCGGCCTGGAGGACAGGGACATGGACCACTACATCGTAGTTATCCGAAAGACAGCCCCTACCCCGGAGAAATACCCGAGAAAAGCCGGCACTCCCGCAAAAGATCCGCTGTAATGCTCCTCAAAAGGTCTAAAAGCATATCCTGACGTTAAGATGTTTCACGTGAAACATCTTTTTTTGTTGTTTTTCGTGTTTCACGTGAAACATATACATCAAAAAAACATGCGGGAATCGGTTTATCTTATGGCATTGACTTTAATTATATAGTATAATGTCCGTGTTGAGTTATATAGGAGGAGTATTGTGGGTAAAGCTATTGCGATCTTCAATCAGAAAGGCGGGGTCGGCAAGACGACCACCAACATCAATCTGGCTGCCTGCCTTGCCATAAGAGGCAAGAAGGTACTGGTGCTGGACATAGATCCTCAGGGAAACACCACCAGCGGACTGGGTGTTTCTAAGAGGAAACTTACAGACACCGTTTACAACATATTGATAGATAAAACGTATGACCCGAGAAGGGCTGTGATCCACACATCCGTTGAGAATCTGGACCTTATTCCCGCCAGCGTGGACCTGGCAGGGGCTGAGGTTGAGCTGGTCCAGATCGAGGAGCGCGAGAAGACGCTTAAGAAGGGCCTGGACATGGTGAGGGGCGACTATGACTTTATCTTCATCGACTGTCCTCCCTCATTGGGACTTCTCACCATCAACTCGCTTACTGCCGTTGATTCGGTGCTGATCCCCATCCAGTGTGAGTTCTATGCTCTGGAAGGCGTCAGCCAGCTGGTGAGCACCATCGAGCTTGTTAAGAAGAGCCTGAACCCCAGGCTGGAGATAGAAGGCGTCGTTCTCAGCATGTTCGACGGAAGGACCAACCTGAGCGCTGCAGTAGTGCAGGAGGTAAAGAAATATTTCAGGGACAAGGTCTATTCCACGGTCATACCCAGAAACGTGACTCTGGCGGAGGCTCCCAGCTACGGACAGCCCGTCATCAAATATGATCCCAGATCAAGAGGCGCGGAAGCGTACATGGATTTTGCCGAGGAGTTCCTTGAACGGGAGGGCGAATAATGGCTAAAGCGAAGAAAGGCGGTCTGGGAAGAGGGCTTGAAGCACTCTTTGCCGACCAGGTCCCCGTTGTACAGGAAAACGAGACACCGGAAAAGGCCACCCGATCCGCCAAAACCGGAAAGACTGCAGAAAGTTCCTCCGCGGCAGAGGCCGGGGACGGGGTGCTGTACATCAGCATACATAACATCAGACCCAATCCGGATCAGCCCAGGAAGACCTTCGACAAAGAGAAGATCTCCGAACTGGCGGATTCGATCAGAGAGAACGGCATCATCCAGCCGCTGATCGTCTCCAGGTCAGGGAAGACCTATGAGATCATCTCGGGAGAGCGCCGTTTCAGGGCAGCCATGGAAGCCGGCCTCAAGGAGGTGCCCTGCATCTCCCGCAAGCTCACCGAGGAGCAAAAGGCGCTCTTTGCCATAGTTGAGAACATGCAGAGAGAAGACCTGAACCCCATGGAGGAGGCTGCGGGACTTGACAGGATGATCACCGAGTACGGGCTGACCCAGGACCAGGTAGCCAGGAGCATCGGAAAGAGCCGCCCATATGTGGCCAACTCTCTGAGACTCCTTAAGCTGCCGGAATACATCAGGGACTACGTAGCGTCGGGCGCCCTTACACCGGGTCATGCCAGAGCCCTCATCAACATGAAGGACCCCAAGGCCAGGCATGACCTTGCGGAGCAGGCCAAGAACGGCGGGCTCACTGTAAGAGAGACCGAGAAACTTGCGGGCCAGGTCAAGAAAGGCAGGAAACCTGCGGCCAGAGAGCCAAAGGACCCCGATCTGGCCAGGGTCGAGGCTGAACTCAAGGACATCCTGGGAACCAAGGTAACGGTCAGATCAGGGAAGCGCAAGGGCAGGATCGAGATCGAGTATTTCTCTGTCGAAGAGAGAGAGAGACTGATAGAACTTCTCAGAGGCCTGGAAAATTGATATGTTTTTAACGGAGTGGAGAGCTATGCGCCTCTGCCCCCGGAGCAAACCGCCGTTTAACGGCGGTTTTTTGCTGCAGCGGAGACTGACGGGACCGGATACCACAGTAAGGATGAGAAGCGCGGGACCGCTTGACCGTAGGGCACCGGAATGGCTTATAGTGCCCAAAGGCCCAATATCTTGTGGATGCATTATAAGTTCTTTGGTGATATAATAATATTGATTTTTTGTGACCTTTCTATGCTTACATTTACAGGAAACATAGTTACAGAACAGGTGGTTCAAATGGATCAGATCGAAGAAAAAATCGAAATACCTTCAGGATTCCCGCTGCCGGAGCTTACAATTGACGATCAGGGTAAGGTCACCAGCGCCAACATCCACATAGGGGAGGTATTCATATACGAAGGCATACTGGGTACCGATGTTTTCGCCATCACCGGTTACAGGGGGGCGGAATTCAGGGAGAACGCCACCACGGGAAGGTATGTGTCTCTCGAGAGAAACAACAAATCCTTCAGGATCTATTCCTATAAGATGGATCCCGACAAGGAGGAGTGGACCCTTCTCTTCAGGGATGTAACTTCTCTTGAGGAACTGAGGGCCAAGTACATTGCCGAGCGCCCATGCATGGTCAAGGTTCAGATCGACAACTACGATGAGCTCATCGAGGCGGTGAGAGATGCCGGCGGCTCCAACTTAAGCGCCAGGATCGACAGCATCGTAAGAAGCTGGAGCGAGGACATGAAGGCTTCCGTAAGCCGCGTCAATAACAACCGGTACAACATCTGGGTCACACAGAAGTACGTGGAGTCTGAACGCTTCAGGAAGTTCGAGATCCTGGACGAGGTCAGAAAACTTGAGACTAACGCGGACTTCCCGGCCAGCCTTTCCATAGGGGTCGGCTTGGGCGGAGAAGACCTGGAGGAGACCGAAGGCTACGCGGATGCCGCCATTCAGCTGGCTCTGGGCCGGGGAGGAGACCAGGCAGTGATCAACAGAGCCAACAAAATGTCCTACTTCGGGGGCAAGCTCCAGACCGTGGAAAAGAGCAACAAAGGCAAGTCCCGCATCGTGGGCCACGCTTTGGCCCAGCTCATCCTCCAGGCGCCCAGGATTTTCATCATGGGTCACGTCCACTCTGACATGGACAGCTTCGGATCCACTCTGGGCATAGCCAGGCTATGCATGGTAAACGGCAAGAAGCCCTACATCGTCATCGAGAATCCCAATGAGTCCCTGGAGACGGTGTACGATCAGGCAAAAGAGTCTGAGAAATACGTAATGATCAACTGCGACAGGGCCATAGGCCTCTGCGAGAGCGACAGCCTTGTGATCGTGGTTGACACACATAAGAAGGACATGGTCCAGTGCCCGGAGCTTCTTGGGATATCCAGGAAGGTAGTGGTCATAGACCACCACCGGAAGGCGGACAGAGGGATCGAGGATCCCATATTGATCTACATGGAATCCTATGCTTCATCAGCCTGCGAGATGGTGACGGAGATCCTGCAGTTCACCCTGCAGAAGAAGAAGCAAGTAGAAAAGCTGGAGGCAGAGGCCCTCATGGCAGGCATCATGGTGGACAGCAGTTTTTTCTCGGTGAGGGCGGGAGTCCGCACCTTCGAGGCGGCCACATGGCTCAGAAGACAGGGTGCAGACCCCACAGAGGTAAAGAGATTCTTACAGGAGGACTGGGAGAACGTGAAGATAAAGTCCCAGGCCCTTCTGGGAGCTGAGATCGGAGATTCCGGGGTGGCCATCGCATCCCTTCCGGGAGAACGCGGAGACGCACAGCTTCTTTGCGCCCAGACCGCGGACAGGCTCCTTTCGCTCAGGGGGGTCCGCGCGTCTTTTGCCTGCGGAACGGACAGCGGGCACAGGACGGTGGTAAGCGCCAGATCTCTCGGCGAGGTAAACGTCCAGGTGATCATGGAGAAACTGAGCGGAGGCGGTCATCTGACCAACGCCGCAGCCCAGGTGAACAAGCCTGTGGAAGAAGTGATCGGAATGATAAGAACACTTACAGAGGAGACGATAAAATGAAAGTAATACTTCTTGAAACAGTGAGAGGGTCCGGCAAGGCCGGAGAAGTGGTGAACGTATCCGACGGATACGCCCGCAACATGCTCATTCCCAAGGGACTGGCCCAGGAGGCCACACCCCAGAACATGGCCCGTCTCAAGAAGACTCAGGAGCGCATCGCCAAGAAGATGGCTGAGGACAGGGAGTCCGCTGAGAAGCAGGCAGAGATACTGGCCGCTACCCAGATCGAGATAAAGGCAAAGGCGGGCGAAGGCGGCAAGGTCTTCGGCTCCGTGACATCCAAGGACATCGCGGAAGCGCTGAACGCTCAGGGCTTTGAGATCGACAAGAAGAAGATCAGGCTTGATGCGCCCATTAAGGAACTGGGCGTGACCACGGTCGAGATCAAGCTTTTCAACGAAATAACCGGTAAAGTCAAGGTAAATGTGATACCCGAGTAGGGTGTTTTGCGCAAAACATCCGGCGCAGCAAGGAGATAAAATGGCAGAGAGGATACCTCCCCAAAGTAAAGAGGCCGAAAGATCGGTGCTTGGAGCGGTGATGCTCAACAAGGACATGCTCTTCGAGGTGGTGACGAAGCTGACCGCAGACGATTTTTACTATCCCGAGAACAGGGAAGTATACGCCGCGGTGGTGGATCTCTACAACGAGAACAAGGCGGTGGACGTGCTCACCGTGTCCGACAGGCTGAAGCAGAGAGGAACGCTGAAGATGGCAGGGGGCAGGGCTAACGTGGCTCAGCTCACCCTTGACGTGCCCTCCACGGTGAATGCCATGGATTATGCCAGGATCGTGTCCGACAAGGCGGCCTTAAGGAGGATGATCCACGTGACCGAGGACATCACCGACAAGAGCTACCAGGCTTCGGTGGATGCACAGGACATCATGGAATACGCGGAGAGCAGCATTTTCGCCATCGCACAGAAGAACCAGAAGAAGGACTACGAGGATATTTCCAACGTGCTCATCACCAACATCCATGACATAGAGGAAGCGGTGAAGAACGGAGGCAAGATCACCGGAGTGCCAACCGGCTTCAAGGAGCTGGACGAGGTGGTCAACGGCTTCCAGAACTCCAACCTGGTGGTCATCGCGGCCCGCCCCGCCATGGGAAAGACCGCCTTCGCCCTCAATGTGGCGGAGCAGACGGCGGTAAAAAACGGATCCACCGTATTGATCTTCAGCCTCGAGATGTCCAAGGAGCAGCTGGGACAGAGACTTCTGTCCTCGGAGGCCAGGGTGGACCTTAAGAAGCTCCAGAGAGGCAAGCTGGAAAGCGATGACTGGAAGAGGATCAACATAGCTCTTGACGAGCTGAACAAGGCCAGGATATTCATAGACGATACCCCGGAGGTATCTTTTGCTGAGATCAGGAACAAGTGCCGCAGGCTCAAGGCGGAGCATGGCCTTGACATGGTCCTGGTGGACTATCTTCAGCTGATGAAGTCCCCGGAAAAGGCGGACAACAGGCAGGCGGAGATCTCAGCCATCTCCAGAAACCTGAAGCTTCTGGCAAGAGAGATGGACTGCCCGGTGGTGGCTATTTCCCAGCTTTCAAGAGGACCGGAGCAGCGTCAGGACCACCATCCGAACCTGGCGGACCTGAGGGAATCCGGAGCTATCGAGCAGGACGCGGATCTGGTGCTCTTCCTTTACAGGGATGAGTATTATAACCCGGATACCACTCAGAAGCCGGGGGTCTGCGAGGTGGACGTGGCCAAGAACCGCCACGGCGAGACCAAGAAGGTGGAACTCACCTGGATCGACAGATACGCCAAGTTCAGCGACAAGGCCATGTAGCCATCCCGGCGTATCTTATACAGTTTTGAAGAGGACAGAAAATGAGATTCAGCAAGGGCGAGGCAGACTATTCTCTGCTTTCCACGTCCGTCGAAAACATTTTCATATCGGAATATATGCCTGAGGCCCCCGGGTACTGCGTGAAGGTCTACCTTTACGGGCTGTCGCTTGCTGCCTGCGGGATCGACATGGATGAGGCCGAGATGGCTCTTGACCTGGGGATCGCCGCGGCGGATCTCAGGAAGGCCCTGGCCTACTGGGAGGAGCGGGAGCTTATCACAACGGGCCCGGACGGCTCGGTGACCTTCGTGCACCTGGCAGGAACACCCGGGTCCTTCAGCGAAAAACATCCTGCCCTGCAGGCTGCCTCCGATCAGGGACCGGAGAAGGATGAAGACTCCTTCAAAAGGATACTGGACAGGGCGGAGTCAGTGCTGGGAAGGCCGCTGAACGTGAAGGAGATGCAGGAGATAGAGGGCTGGACCGGCGACATCGGCGCCGGAGAAGAGCTGATCAGAAGAGCCTTCGACTACTGTCAGGACATAGGTAAGACCAGCGTAAGCTATATCTCAAAGGTGATCCTGGGCTGGGCCAAGGAAGGGCTGGAGACCGCTGCGGAGGTGGACAGCTACCTGGAGCAGAGGTCCGAGCGTCAGGGGATATATCGCAGGATACTGAATTCCCTGGGGCTGAAGAGGAACATCACAGACGCGGAAAGAGCCATGGTGGACACCTGGCTGGACTCCTACGGCTACACCGTGGAAAAGATCCTGGATGCCTGCGCCAAGGCAGGCTTCACCCAGAGTCCCAGCATCCGGTATGTCAACAAGGTGCTGGAGAACTGGAAAAAGGAAGCTGAGGACATGGGCCGGGACATCAACTCCAAGAACACCGTCACCCAGGGCGTTCTCAACAAGTACTATGACTACCTGAGAGAGAGATCCGAAAAGGAAGCAGACGACAGGCGGGAAGAAATCTATAAAAAACTACCGGAAATTCGTGATATCGACATAAATCTCCAGTCACTATCGAGTAAAATATCAAGAGGGCTTCTCCGGGGAGCATCCGGAGAGGAAACGGGGGAGATAAAAAAGGAGATCTCTGATCTCGAGAAACGGAGGGCGATCATCCTTACGGAGAGCAACTACCCTCTGGATTATACAGACATCAGGCATCTTTGCGACAAGTGCAGCGATACCGGCTTCGATGAGAACGGAAGACGCTGTACCTGTCAGAAGATCAGAATGGGAGAAGCAGAATTATGGCAAAATGGCAAACTGCAGTAAAAGCAAGCGCCGTCCTGAAGAATATCGCAAACGATCCAAAACAGAAGAAAGAAAGACCCAAGAAAGAAAAAAAGAAGAGCTCCATTACCTGGGGAGCCATCTTCAGACGAATAAACGAAATAGTGATGGACTGGGCAGGCGACCTGGTCATAGGTGTAGATAAGGTCCTTGACCTTTGCGCGTGGGGCATCGAGCGGACTTCCGTCCTTATCCTGAGGCGAATACACACCTTCAGGGAGGGACTTAACCAGCACTCAGCCCTGATCAAGAAGATAGTGCTTTTCGCCGTGGGCAGCACGGTGGTGATCATCGGCGTGATCGTAAGCGCCATAGACTACACGTATTCATACAACGGCAGAGCCCTGGGAGTGGTAAAGGAACAGAGCGACGTGCTTGGGGTACTGGATCTGGTGTCGGACGAGCTCACCAGGGAGTACGGCTCCGTGATAGCCATAGATCCCGAAACAGACATCACGTTCACCCCTGTGATCTCCGCAGGAATGGAGATAGACACGCCGGACGCGGTGCTTCAGAAGTTCACCTACATGGGCGACATAGATACGAACGCCTACGTGATCACAGTGGACGGAGTCCAGCTGGCAACGGTACAGTCAGAGGACATGGCGAACAAGGTGCTGGACAGCATAATCGACAGCCACATCCTCGGAAGCCGCAGGGACTATGAGACCGTGGAATTCAGCCAGGACGTGACAGTTCAGGAAAAGAAGGTGAAACTGTCAGCTGTCCAGAGCCGGGAGGATGCCATCGCCCTCATCGAGGGAGGCGTTTCCAGGACTTATACATATACCGTAAAAGAAGGGGACACCCTGGAGATCGCCGCAAAAGCACTGGACACTACGGTAGACGAGCTGGTGAAGCAGAACCAGATAACCAAGGGCGAGGGCACGCTTCCCGAGGGACTGACGCTGAGAAACACGGTGACCAATAAAGCGGTCTCCGTAAGGACAGTGGGAGTTGAAACTTTTGCGGAAGAGGTCCCCTATCAGGTGATCTACCAGGAATCTGACCAGTACTATGAAGGGGACGAGATAGTCTCCGTGGCCGGCCAGACAGGCAAGAACAAGGTCAAGGCCAGAATGACCAGGGTCGACGGAGAGGTCACCGAAAGGGAAGACCTGGAGGTGGAAGAGATCATCCCTGTCATCGACAGAGTTATAATCAAGGGAACTGCCGAAAGACCGCCTACAGTGGGCTGCGGTAAGTTCATCAGGCCCTGCAGTCTCCCCGTTTACTACCACTTCGGCTGGCGCTGGGGAAGGATGCACGAAGGAATCGACATGTCCGGAGCATACGGAACGCCCATATACGCTGCGGACGGCGGCACCGTCGTCACCGCAGGCTGGTATCAGGGCTACGGGCTTGCGGTCATCATCGACCATCAGAACGGCTACAAGACACTTTACGGACATTGCTCATCTCTTTCCGTATCCGTGGGCGACAAGGTCTATCAGGGACAGTTCATAGCTAACGTGGGCTCCACCGGAAACTCTACCGGGCCCCATCTCCACTTTGAGATCTGGATAGACGGCACCAAGGTGGATCCCGAACCCTACATTTTCTAGGAAAGATGCAAAAAACAAACCTGAAAAACTACATAGAGAAGTTCCGGGCCGGCGCCGGGAAGTCCGCCAAGGAAAAACCTCCCGCGGAAAAGCCCGGGAAGGCAGAGAAAAAGAGCTCCATCACCTGGGGAGCAATATTCAGGCGGGTCAACGAGATCGTCATGGATCGTGTGGCAGATATGGTCACAGCCATCGACAAGGTCCTGGACACTGCCGCATGGGGGCTGGAGAGGACGACGGTGCTTGCCCTAAGGAAGATACACAGCTTCAGGGAGAGGCAGGCAGAGCGCTCTTCCATCGTGAAGAGGATATTCCTCTTCGGTGTCATGGCGTCTGTGCTGATCATAAGTGTCTTCGTGGGGACCATCGACTACAGCTATTCCTACCACGGACGCACCCTGGGGATCGTGAAGGAACAGAGCGATGTTCTGGACATCCTGGACCTGGTATCCGATGGCCTCTCCAAGGAGTACGGCTCCACTGTGACCATCGATGCGGAAAAGGACATCACCTTCACGCCGGTGATCTCCTTAGGCAAGGAGATAGATAAGCCTGACACGGTGCTTCAGAAGTTCACCTACATGGGGGACCTTCCCACCAACGCATACGTCATAATGATAGATGATGTGTTGGCCGCTACGGTGCAGTCGGAGGATGCCGGAAACCGTGTGCTGGACGCCATAATCGACAGATACATCGTGGGGAGCAGGGAGGATTATGAGCTGGTGGAACTCAGCGAGGATGTGGATATCGTGGAGAAATCCGTGAGGCTTTCCAGTATCCAGAGCGAGCGCGATGCCCTGGCGGTCATCGACAAGGGCATCTCCAAGACCTACACCTATACCGCCCGTCAGGGAGATACCCCTGAGATCGCGGCAAAGGCGCTGGGGATAACCGTAGATCAGCTCATCAGCCAGAATCAGATAACCAAGGGCACCACGGCCCTGAACGAAGGGCAGGTGCTTAAAAACACGGTGACCAACAAGACACTTTCCGTTAAGACCGTAGGCATCGAGACCTTCACGGAGACCATTCCCTACGAGACCAGGTACGAGGAGTCATCTAAGTATTATGAGGGTGACGAGATAGTTTCCGTAAACGGCCAGGACGGAGTGGACAGGATCTCCGCCAGGATGACCAGGATAGACGGCGAACTTGTGGAGAGAGAGGATCTGGAGACCGAGGTGGTAACACCAAAGGTGGACAAGGTCATTATCAAGGGCACAGCTGAGAGACCGCCTACAGTGGGATCGGGGCACTTCATCCGTCCCGTGCCATATTCCATCCATGACGGATTCGGCATGCGATGGGGCAGGATGCACGAGGGCGTGGACATGTTCGACGGCAACTGCTACGGGGCACCCATAGTCGCCGCAGACGGAGGCACAGTTGTGGTGGCAGGCTGGTACCAGGGCTATGGCCTTGCGGTGATCATCGACCACCAGAACGGCTTCAAGACCCTGTACGGCCACGCATCCGCGCTGATGGTATCCGTGGGCGATAAGGTCTATCAGGGGCAGCACATCGCGAATATCGGCAATACCGGCAGATCCTACGGAGCCCATCTGCACTTCGAGATCTGGTGGAACGGGACCAAGGTAAATCCCGCGCCGTACATTTCATAAAGGGGAAAAGGACAAAAAGGGGAAATGTCTGGAACAAAGAGTAATTTAACTGAATACAAGTCGCGGCGCAAAAAACTCAGCGTGATGAAGCTGGCAGTCCTGGCCATCGCTGTAGCGGTGATCGGATATTTTGCGGTATCGGCAGTGAAGATCGTGAACCTGACCATCGAGAAGAACAGGGTGGAAACGGAGAACGAGAGACTGATAAACCAGAAGGAGGACCTGGAGCAGAAGCTGGAGATCGTAAACTCCAGCGACTATCTGGAGTCCCTGGCCAGGAACAAGCTGAGGCTGGTGAAGGGGAACGAGATACTTTTCGTGCTCCCCTCATTCAGGGCGGCACCGGAGGGAGAACAGCTCACGCCTGAAGAGGAGCTTTTCCGCCTCAGACTTCAGGAGGCCGAGGAGAATGCGCTGAAGGAAGCGGCGGATGAAAAGGCGGCAAGATCCGGTCCGGATGACGGCGCTTCATCCGGGGGTGACGGCGGCGAAGGCGCCTCCGACATCGAGAACGCTGCTGACAGCATCACCCAGGCCGTGGACCAGGCGGCTGGCTCCGGCGAGGGCTGAAATGGCTGACAGACTTAAGCTCGAGAAGACGGTCATAGTAGAAGGCCGTGACGACACAAGTAATTTAAAGAGAGCCGTGGATTGCTATACCATAGAGACCCACGGCTTTGGCATATCAAGGCAGACCTGGCAGGAGATAGAGAAGGCCTACAGGGGAAGGGGCATAATGATCTTCACCGATCCGGACCACTCCGGAGAGGAGATAAGGCGCAGGATCACCGCCAAGTACCCAGATGCGGTCCAGGTCCATCTCACCAGAGAAGAAGCCCTGAAGGACGGGGACATCGGAGTGGAAAACGCCTCCTGTGAGGCCCTGATCAGAGCTTTTGAGAAGGCTTTAGCCCTTGAAGATCAAGCATCATCGCAATTAGGCAAATTGACTGAGGGAGATCTGTTCGAGAGAGGTCTTGCGGGAGCCCCCGGCTCCGGGAGGCTGAGAGAAAAGCTGGCTGGAGAGCTGGGTATCGGCTACGGGAACTCCAAGAGCTTCCTTAACAAGCTCAATGCCTTCGGAATAGGAAAAGAGGAACTGGATGGAGCATTACTCAGGATCTCAGAAGAATAAGAGAAAAGGCGGAAAGAATTTCAGGTTCCTCAAGAGCCTGGGCCAGAACTTTCTTCAGGATGAAGAGGTGATCTTAAAGATACTCGACGGGTCTGACATTGGCCGGGACGATCTGGTCATCGAGGTGGGCCCCGGGGACGGAGCTCTCACCGTGGAGGCTGCCGGCAGAGCCGGAAAGCTGATCGCCATAGAGCTGGACAAGAGGCTGATACCGGTGCTGAACGCAGCCCTCATAAACAGGGACAATGCCGAGATCTTAAACGCCGATATCCTTAAGACCGACATCGGGGCTCTCATCAGGGAGAATCCGGTGCCCGGCAAGGTGAGAGTCATAGGAAATCTGCCCTACTATATAACCACTCCAATAATCATGAAGTTTCTTGAAGAGGGAGAGTCGGTGGATACCATCACAGTCATGATGCAGAAAGAGGTGGCGGACAGGCTTACAGCTGCTCCCGGCACTAAGGAGTGCGGAGCCATCACCCTGGAGACCGGATATTTTGCGGAGATCACGAGGATCTGCGACGTGCCGAAGGAGGCATTCATGCCCATGCCCAAGGTGGAGAGCGCCGTGCTCAGGCTGGACGTGCGAAGGGAGCCGCCGGTGGAGACGGAGGACAGGAAATTCCTGTTCGACGTGATCAAGTCAGGCTTCACTCTAAGGCGCAAAACACTCAGGAACTCCCTGATGACCCTGGGCGGCTTCACCAGGGAGCAGATCGGTCAGGCTCTGGAGGAGGCGGGCATCGACCCGGCGAGGAGGGGAGAGACCCTGGACCTTGAGGAGTACGCAGTCCTGGCGAAGGCTTTGAGAAGAATGAAGGATCAATAGAGGAGGAGCCCATGACAGCCAAGAACGAGACCTGGCGCGGCACGGACATAATAGAGACGGAGCGCCTCAGACTGGTGCCCTGGGAGGACACCGAGGAAGACGCAAAAGAGATATACCGGATCGCATCAAACCCCAACGTGGGACCTCCCGCCGGATGGAAGCCTCACGAGAGCCCGGATGAATCCCGGACTGTTCTCAAAGAGATGTTCCTGCCTTTCGGCGGCGGGAATGACACCTTTTCCATTAGACTGAAGGACACCGGCAGGGTCATAGGAAACATCGCCACTTATAAGGATACGGCCAGGGAGGGAGTGAAGTCTCTGGAGATCGGCTACTGGCTGGATGAGGCCGAGTGGCACAAGGGCTACATGACCGAGGCATGCATGGCCGTTCAGGACTATGCCTTCCTTAAGTATGACCTGGCGATCATGGCCATAAGGACCTCCAAAGTGAACTTCAGATCACAGGGGGTCATCCTAAACTGCGGCTTCACATACGAGGGGACCATCCGCAAAGCCTACCGCATCTATACCGGGGAGGACCGAGACAGCAGGTTCTACTCCATAACCAGAGAAGAGTGGGAAGCAAGATAGAGACATAAAAAAGACCGGCGTCTGCCGGTCTTTTGTCATAACAGATACTTTTCGGGATCATTCCCGGATCTCTTCCCTGACCTCTTCAACGGTTTCACGGACTTCTTCCTTTAAGTCCCCCGCATTGTCCTGAAGCTCGTCTTTCACTTCGGCGACCTTGTCCTGGAAGTCATTCTTTACGTCATCGAATTTGTCCTGAAGGCTGTCCTTTACATCCTCCAACTTGTCCTTGGCCTGATCAAAATATCCGCCTGCGTTCTCCTTGATGTCGCCTACTACATCGGAGACCTTTTCCTTGGCTGTTCCCACAGCGGAGGTGACCTTTTCGGTCACTTCGGGAGCGGCGTCTTTCACCTTGTCGGATGTCTCGCTGTAAAGTTCCTGAGCAGCCTTCTTGGTCTCTTCGACGTAATCCTTGTAGTCGACTCTTCCGTCCTGGTTTACGTCGCCCACTCCGTCAGGATTGTTTTCCTTTACTCTTTCTACGACTTTAGCTGTTGCAACGGCAGTTCCGGCCACTGCGGCGCCTCCGAATAATTTCTTAAAAAAGCCCATTACATATACCTCCTATTTAGAAATGGATAAATATACAAACTATCACAAATATATTATATCACGAACCGGCTCTCCCGGATAGTGTTTTTTTGCGGATGTGTCAGGCTTGTGAAGGAGCGGCCGGCCCGGTGATGGGGACAGGGTCTCCCGAATAAGCGGGCGGAAGTCTGAGCGCGGTCTGAAAAGCGTCTTTCGCACGGGCCAGGATCTCCCGAAGGTCGCTCTTGAGAGCGCAGCCGTAGTCGTTCTGCTCCGAGCAGACGCCTGCGGCGTCTATTCCCAGACCTTCTGCTATGTAGAGGGCCCGGTACATGTGATATTTCTGGGTGACCAGGATCATGCGCTCCACCTGGAAGATGCTTCGGGCCCGGTAAACGGACTCGTAGGTGGAAAAGCCTGCTCTGTCAAGATACAGAGCCTCCGCGGGGACGCCTTTTTCCAGGCAGTAGCTGTACATGGAGCTCACCTCGTCGTACTCCGGAAGGGCGGAGTCGCCGGAAAGAATGAGCCGGTCCACCACCCCCGCCGCGTACAGCAGGATGCCGCTGTCCAGACGGTCCTTGAGCATGAGGCTGGGCGTGCCGTCGGGATTCACAGAGCAGCCCAGCACCAGGGCGCACTGGTAGCTGCCCGACCTGAGCTCATCAAGTGCGGCCTCATCGAAGCAGGCGGACGCGTCGGAAGCTGAAACGTGAGCTGTATCATGGAACTCAGTGAGACTGCAGGCGATGCTTCCCGAAGCCGACAGAGATACTATGGCGCTCATGATGAGGATGACAGTGAGGGCGTTCACCATAAGAGACAGAGGAAGACCCAGCCGGAACTTCCATTTTCTGGTCTTGTGCCTGAACACCAGGGCGCCCAGAGTCTCGCCCAGCCCTCCCAGAAGAAAGGCGCAAAACAGCAGCGTCCGCTCCGGGATCCTCCACCGCTCCTTTTCGGCGCGGCGCTTATCGGCCCCCATGAGGACGAAGGTGACAAGATTCCATATCAGAAATGCGATCAGGAAATATTTCACCCTTCGATGGCTTCCTTTCAAAGTATTTCAAAATCAGATAACGTTCCCAATTATAGCATCAGCACTATGGTTTATCAATGAAGTGTTTTGTGGTATAATCGAAAAAAATACAAGGAGATTTCGGGAAGACAGAAAGAGACAGAGAAAGGACAGAAAATGAAAGCCGGAGATACTTACGAAATTAAAGCCACCGTTACAGATGAGATGACTGCTCAGTCCGCGGGAAGCGGTACCTTACGGGTGTTCGGCACTCCCTTCCTGGTGGGAATGATGGAGTCTGCGGGAGTGGAATACATGGCACGGGAGCTTCCTGAGGGAAAGAGCACCGTGGGCACCATGGTCATGGCGGAGCACACCTCGCCCACACCCGTGGGTATGGAGGTGACTGTCAGGGTCACTGTGACAAACATCTCAGAAAACGGCAAGATGGTGGATTTCGATATGGAAGCCTTCGATGAGGTGGGTCCTGTAGGACGGGGCAGGCACCAAAGAGCCATCGTGACCGCGGACAGGTTCGTGGAAAAGTGCGCGGGAAAGCTGGCTCAGGCAGGCAAGCCCTCGGACTATTGATCCTGGCAACACTTCAGGAGGCGCCCATGATCTGGAGCTCACTTTGTTACATAGAATATAAGGGAAATTATCTGATGCTCCACAGGACCAGGAAGGAGCACGACATCAACAAGGGCAAGTGGATCGGCGTGGGAGGCAAGACCGAACCGCTGGAGACCGTGCCTGAATGCCTCGTCCGGGAGGTCAGGGAAGAGACAGGCTTCACCCTGAGGGCCTACGAGCCCAGAGCCATAATCACCTTCAACTCCGACTTTGCGGAGAAGGAGATCATGTTCCTCTTCACATCATCGGACTTCGGCCGGTCCCGGGAGGATCCCGGCATGCCGCCTCTTCCTCTGTGTGATGAAGGGGAGCTTAAGTGGGTGCCCAAGGATGAGGTCATGGGCCTGAACCTCTGGGAAGGAGACAGGATCTTCATAGAGAAGCTGCTGGAGGACGCCCCCTTCTTTTTCATGCGGATGGAATACAGAGGGGACGACCTGACCGAATACGTGCTGGGCGCGGAGAACTTCAGGGATAAGGTCTACGAGGCCGCTGCCCGGATACCCAGGGGTTCTGTTTCCACCTACGGAGACATCGCCATCGAGATCGGGCATCCGGGAGCCGCAAGAGCTGTGGGGAACGCCCTTCATGATAACCCCTATGAGGGGATCATACCCTGCCACCGGGTGGTGAACGCCGGAGGATACTGCGCGAAGAACTTCGGATTCGGCGGAGCGGAGGCCCAGGCCAGGCTGCTTCGGGCCGAAGGCGTGGAAGTCAAAGGCGGCCGGGTAGAGCTCGATCAGGCAAGGAACGGATAGAACAAAGAAGTGCATCCGCTGCGGGACCTGCACCAGAGCCTGCTTTGCAAAAGCTCCGGCTGCGGATCCGGCTGCCGCAAAAAATTCGGATCAAGACGATAATACCGCCGGAAGGCCTGGCCTCCGGCGGCTTGTATTTTTTGCGCGAAAAAAGAGCGCCTGTAAGGCGCTCCGGTTGGTATCCCCCGACAGAATCGAACTGTCAACTGAGCTTTAGGAGAGCTCCGTTATATCCATTTAACTAGGGAGACTCGCTTTTGCAAAAGATATATTACCACACTGTCGAAAAAAATAAAAGAGAAATTTGATAATTGCCTCCGTAATCTTGAAAAAGGAGGATAGCTGCGGTATAATATTCCTGCTGTTCGTTGCTTTTTTAACAGTAATGGGACGGCTGATAAGATGAAAAGCGTAAGATCTAAGAAGGTGAGAATATGTACAAGGTTTCTGAATTAGCCAGCGAATATAAACGCAAACTGATAACTGCGGAAAAGGCCGCCTCCATGGTCAGAAACGGCAGCCGCATCCACTTCGGTCTGGGCTGCGGCACGGTGGTGGACATCGACAAGGCTTTGGCCAAAAGGGCTGACGAGCTCAAGGACGTGACCATCATATCCACGGTATCCATCAGGAAGAAACCCTTCGAGACGTTTTACGCCACCCAGTCCAATGACCAGGTAAGATTCGCTTCCGCCCACTTCAGCGCTCAGGACAGGATCATGAACCAGGAAGGCCGTTGCTGGTACATTCCCATGATGTTCAACGAGCTGCCGTTCCTGTGGACCAACAACAATAACGAGGTGGACATCGCCTTCTTCCAGGTGGCTCCCATGGACGAGCACGGCAACTTCAACATCGGCCCCCAGGTGGCCGACATGTGGGGTGTCATCAAGTCCGCCAAGCTGAGGATAGTCGAGGTCAACGAGAACATGCCCATCGCCCACGGCTACCAGACCCAGCTGAACCTCTACGGAATAGACTACATCGTGGAAGGCTCCAACACGCCTCTGGCGGAGATCACCGCCAAGGAGCCCACAGAAATAGACAAGATCATAGCCGGGCACGTGGTTAAGAACATCAAGTCCCACTGCACGGTGCAGCTCGGGATCGGTGCTCTTCCCAACTACATCGGCAAGATGATCGCAGAGTCCGACATCAGGAACGTCGAGGGCCACACGGAGATGATCTCCGACGCATACGTGGCGCTTTTTGAGGCCGGCAAACTCACCGGAAACAAGCCGGTGGACAAGGGGAAGCTGGTCTACACCTTCGCAGGCGGCTCCAAGCATCTCTATGACTTCATAGACGACAACCCCATCTGCTGCTCGGCGCCGGTGGACTACGTCAACAACTACGCCACCATCTCCAGGATACCCAACTTCATCTCGGTCAACAGCTGCATCGGAGTGGACCTCTACGGACAGGTCTGCGCGGAGTCCGACGGACACCGTCAGATCTCCGGCACCGGCGGTCAGCTGGACTTCGTAATGGGTGCCTTCGGAGCGGACGGCGGCAACAGTTTCCTCTGCACACCTTCCACCAAAACATCCAAGAGCGGCAACGTCTATTCTCTCATCACTCCCACCCTTGCCCAGGGAGCCATCGTGACGACCCCGAGAATGTGCACCGATTTCGTGGTCACCGAGTACGGCGCGGTGCAGCTGAAGGGCAAATCCACCTGGGAGAGAGCGGAGCTTCTGATCTCCATCGCTCACCCGGATTTCAGGGATGACCTGATCAAGGAAGCCGAGAAGATGGGCATCTGGAAGAACTCCTCGAAAATCGCATATTGAGATCGGCGGGCAGGCCCGATGGCCTGCCCATTTTTTTATTGAACCCCCCACATAAAAAGTGCTATAATATTTATTTGGTAATATAGCGGTAGAATGCCCTTTTGATGGCATAAATAATATGACAGAATACAGCGTTAAAAAGCCGATAACGATAGTCGTGGCGGTCATTGTGGTGATCGCTCTGGGAATAGTCTCCTTCACGAGACTGACCCCGGATCTTTTGCCGTCCATAGACCTTCCCTACGTGGTGGTAATGACCACATACCCCGGGGCCACTCCCGAAGACGTGGAGGAGACCGTGACCAAGCCGCTGGAACAGAGCCTCGCCACGGTTGAGAACATGAAGACCATCATGTCCTCTTCAAACCCCAGTTACTCACTTGTGATCATGGAGTTTGAAAACGGCACATCCATGGATGCGGCGGTGGTTGACATACTGCAGCAGGTGGATATGGTGGAAGGCGGCTGGGGAGACAACATAGGCTCCCCGTATATCTTAAAACTGAATCCCACCATGATCCCCATCATGGTGGCGGCGGTGGACAGAGAGGGCTATGACCTGGAGGATCTTTCGGAGTTCGTAACGGATACCTTGACCAATTCCCTGGAAGGGACCAACGGTGTGGCCTCGGTCACGGCCGGGGGACTTTTGGAATCCCAGGTCAACCTGGTCATAGACACCGACAAGGTAGAGGAACTGAATAACGAGCTGATCTCAGGCATCAACGAAAAGATCGCCGAAGGCAGAGCCCAGATTGAGGCCGGCATCGCCCAGGTGGATTCGGCGATCGCCCAGATAGACTCGCAGAGCAGGCAGATCGATCAGGCCAAGCAGTCCGCCTTGAGCGGAGTGCAGAACTCCATAAACCAGATCTACTCGCAGGTGGGTCAGGCGGGTCAGGCTGCGCAAGACATCGCAGGCACCATAGAAGGATATGCCAACGCAGCCGCTGCTGCCGCGAACGCCATCGCGGAAGCCCTTGCAGGGATCAGCCAGGGAAATATCCCGGACCCCGCGGAACTGGCTGGATACGCTGAACAGGCTATGCAGGCGCTGGAAGAGCTCCAGGCGACTCTGGAGGGTCTTAACCAGAGCATCGGAAATATTAATATCCCATCCATCCCGTCTGCGGGGGAGATCAACTCCGCAATAGCAAACGCCTTCAACGGGCTGGATTCGATGTATTCGGCGGAGACCCAGCTGGCAGTAGCAAGATCCCAGCTCACGGCGACCAGACAGCAGCTTGTGCAGGCGCTGGCAGACCTGGATCAGCAGGCAGAGGAGGCGCTGAAGCAGGCCGATCTACCCGGGATAATAACGGTACAGACTGTGTCACAGATCCTGATGGCGCAGAATTTCGACATGCCCGCAGGATACATACAGGATGAAGAAGGGGCCAGGTATCTGGTCTCTGTCGGAGATAAGCTCGGCGATCTGGATGAGGTCAAGAACATGATCCTCTTCAGCATAGAAGGTCTGGGAGACATACGGGTCAGCGACGTGGCAGAGGTGTTCATATCCGACAATTCGGACAGCACCTATGCTTCCATCAACGGCAACACAGGAGTCCTTCTGACGTTTATGCGTCAGAGCAACTCCTCTACCACCGCCACATCCGATAACCTGAAGGAGACGTTCAGGGAGCTTGAAGGCAAGTACGATGGATTGAGATTCAGCGTGCTCATGGATCAGGGGGACTACATCTATCTTGTCATAGGCGCTCTGATCGAGAGCCTGGCCTACGGAGCGCTGTTCGCCATACTGGTCCTTTTCCTGTTCCTGAGGGACATAAGGCCCACTTTCATAACACTTCTCAGCATCCCGATCAGCCTTTTGTTCGCCCTGGTGCTGATGTACTTCTCGGGAGTCACCATCAATCTGATATCTCTGGCAGGGCTGGCGGTGTCAGTAGGAATGCTGGTGGACAACTCCATAGTGGTGATCGAGAACATCTACAGGCTGAGGTCTCTGGGAATCGACAGGCTGAGGTCCGCGGTGGCAGGCGCAAAAGAAGTGAGCACGGCCATAATCTCATCGACCCTTACGACAGTATGCGTATTCGCGCCTATCGTCTTCGTTCAGGGCCTTACCCGGCAGCTCTTCACTGATATGGCGCTGACCATAACATATTCGCTGTTTGCAAGCCTCATAGTGGCGCTGACTCTGGTACCGGCTCTTTCCTCCAGGATACTGAGGAGAGAGACGCGGGTGAAAAACTCTGACAGGATGACTGTGGGAGGAAGGATACTTGAGGGCTACAAGAGGCTGCTCAACTGGAATCTGAACCATAAGGCGCTTATCATAATACTGGCTCTGGTGCTTCTGGTGTTCAGCGTCCAGACTGCTCTCTCAAGAGGCTACGTCTTCCTTCCGGACATGACTACGCCGCAGATGACGGGAACGATAACGATGGATGACGAGAATGCCACCATCCAGGAGACCGCGGAAACTTCGGACAGGGTTCTGGAGATCGTCAGTGAAATAGACGGAGTAGGAGTGGCAGGGGCAATGCTTTCCACAAACTCGGACTACGGAGCGTTCCTCGGAGATACGGCGGACAATGTGGCTGACCTTTATCTTGTACTGGAGGACGGCACCAAGCGTACCAGCAGGGAGATCGCGGATGAAGTCCTGGAGAAGACCAAAGGCCTGCCTGCAGAGGTTGAGATAACCACCACGTCTTCCATTACGGAATACACGTCCGCTCTCGGCGGAAGCGGTGTCACGATAAACATCTATTCCAACAACAACAACGATCTTAAAAAGGCGGCCAAGATGGTCGGGGACAGGCTTGCCAAGGTAGAAGGCGTAAAGAACGTGAATAACGGTCTGACGGATGCGGATACCGAGTACCATTTCACCATAGACAAAGCCAAGGCAATAAGAAACGGTCTGACCGTCGCTCAGGTCTATGCCGCGGTGGCCCAGGAACTGGCTTTCCAACAGACTGCGACTGCAATAACCATCGGAGGCGACAGCTATGACGTGGTGGTGGCGAAGGGAGACGGTACGGAGCTCACTTTGGACAATCTCATGTCCATGGAAATCGCCGACGGAGTCCTTCTCAAAGACGTGAGCAATCTGGAGGAGACGGAGTCTCTTCCGGCCATAGAGCGCCTTGACCAGGAGACATATCTGGCAGTTTCCGCTGAGGCGGAAGACGGATACAACATTACGCTGCTTACGGATAAATGCAAGCAGGCCACGGATGAGCTGAGACTTCCCGAGGGCGTCAGACTGGAGTACAGCGGCGAGAACGAGACCATCATGGATGCAATGGAGGATCTGCTCAAAATGTTGCTGGTAGGGATCCTTCTCGTATACCTCATCATGGTGGCCCAGTTCCAGAGCTTCAAGTCGCCGTTCATAGTCATGTTCACCATACCGCTGGCCTTCACCGGAGGCTTCCTTGCACTGATCATCTTCAACAAGGAGGTATCGGTGGTGTCCATGATGGGACTGATAATCCTGGACGGTGTCGTGGTCAATAACGGTATCGTTCTGGTGGACTGCATCAACCAGATGAGAGCCCGCGGCATGAACAAGCGTGCTGCCATCATCACTGCCGGGGCCACGCGTATAAGACCGGTGCTCATGACTTCGATCACGACCATTTTGGGTCTGATCATGCTGGCCGCGGGAAAGTCCGCAGGCACGGACATGATGCAGCCCCTGGCGCTGGTATGTATCGGCGGCCTGACCTACGCTACGGTCCTGACACTTTTGGTGGTTCCGGTGATATACGATGCAATGAACGGCGAGGAGTACCACTTCGTAAAGGCCGAGGATGTCGACGTATCCGACCTTATAATCACATGATCTTTTGACCCCGGGAGCAAAAAACGCGCCCGGGAGTTTTTCGCAGGGGAGGCCCAATGGCTAAACTCAAGATATATACAGACGGAGCCTGCTCCAACAATCAGGAAGACGTAAACGTGGGAGGCTGGGGAGCCATACTCGAATTCGGGGAGACCCGGAAGGAACTTCACGGCGGAGAGGCCAACACCACCAACAACCGCATGGAGCTCACCGCTGTGATCGAAGCCCTCAAAGCCCTCAGGAAGGAGGGCCTGGACCTTGAGATCTACTCGGATTCTTCCTATGTGATGAACTGCTTCAGGGACGGCTGGTACCTGAAGTGGCAGCAGAACGGCTGGATGACCTCCAGGAAGGAACCGGTGGAGAACAAGGAACTCTGGCAGGAACTGATCGCCCTGGCTCTGAAGCAGAACATCAGCTTCTACAGGGTCAAGGGCCACGTGAGCCTGAAGGCTTCAGACGAAGTCCTGATGAAGAGGTACATGAAATTCATAGAGATGAACGGACAGGACTTCAGCTACGCGGATTTTTTGCACGTTACCGAGATGAACAACAGGGCGGACAGGCTGGCCAACATCGGGATCGGCGAGATCAGAGGGGAGTAGGACCGGACGCATGAATTACAGGAAGGACCGGCAGGGCCGGGACATTTCTATATTGGGATACGGCTGCATGCGCTTCACGAAGACCGCCGGGATCATCGATCTTGCCAAGGCGGAGGAGGAGGTCATGCGAGCCATCGAAGGAGGCGTCAACTACTTCGATACAGCCTACATCTACCCCGGAAGCGAGGACGCCCTGGGCAGGATACTGGAAAACAACGGTGCACGCGACAAGGTATACATCGCCACAAAGCTTCCCCAGTATCTGATGAAGAACCTGAACACGGCAGAAAAGATCTTCAATGAGGAGCTGAAGAGACTCAGGACTGATCACATCGACTACTATCTCATGCACATGCTGGCGGATCTGAAGGAGTGGAACAAACTCAAGGCCCTTGGGATCGAGGACTGGCTGGCGGACAAGAAGGCTTCCGGCCGGATCGGGAGCGTGGGCTTTTCCTATCACGGGGACACCGAGGATTTCATCGAGATACTGGATGCTTACGACTGGGATTTTGCGCAGATACAGTACAACTATCTGGATGAGGATTCTCAGGCGGGAAGGCGGGGCCTCATGGCCTGCGCCCGGCGCGGGATACCGGTGATCATAATGGAGCCCTTAAGAGGAGGCAGACTGGTGAACCTCCCCAAGGCTGCGCTGAAGCCTCTTGAAGACAGCGGCTTCGGCTGGTCGGCGGCGGAACTGGCGCTCAGGTGGCTCTGGGACCAGCCCCAGGTGACCTGCGTGCTTTCGGGAATGAACTCCGACGCCATGATAGACGAAAACATGAGGATCGCCTCCTCTGTGGAAGCCGGAAGCTTCGGCGACAGGGAGAAGGCGGTGACGGATGAGATCGTATCCGTCATCCGTTCCCGGGAAAAGGTGGGCTGCACCGGCTGCCGCTACTGCATGCCCTGCCCCCACGGGGTGGACATTCCGGGCAACTTCTTTTACTACAACCAGGTGTATACCGAGGGGCGCATCTCCGCCCTTTCGGACTTCGGCAAGGCCATGGGAATGCACAAGACGCCGGGCTTCGCCAGCCAGTGCGTGGAGTGCGGTGCCTGCGAGAAGCACTGCCCCCAGCACATACACATAATCGATGAACTGAAACGGGCCGATCGTGTGCTGAGACCGCTGCCCGTCAAGGCGGGCCTGGCCGTTATACGGAAGGCCATGGGAAGATAGAATCCCCTCAAGGGGCACGCTCCCGGTGAAAAAACGAGAACGACATAGGGAGGACAGCCAGATGCTGACCGATAAGATCAGAAAAGATTTCATCGCCATACTTGAAGAAGAGATGATCCCGGCCATGGGCTGCACGGAACCCATTTCTCTGGCTTACGCCGCTGCCAAGGCCAGGGAGATCCTGGGCAAAGATCCTGAGTTCATCAAGGTCTGCGCCAGCGGCAACATGATCAAGAACGTCCGCTGCGTCAGGATCCCCAACTCCGGCGGACTGACGGGGATCGAAGTGGCAGTCTGTCTGGGAGCCATGGGCGGCGATGCCGAGAGAGGCATGAAGGTGCTGGAGACGGTGACTGAAGACACCAGGAAGACCATCAAAGACTTCATCAACAGCGGTCACTGCGACGTGGACTATCTGGATTCGGACATTCCTCTTCACTTCATAGTTGAGGAGACCGCGGGGCCGGACTATGTTTCCGTGGAGATCCGCCACGACCACACCAACATCAGCAAGATCATGAGAAACGGGGAGGTCATCTTCCTGGGCGACGAGAGCCTGACGGCGGGACAGGCCGCTGACAGAAGCGGTCTTTCCATAGATAACATAAAGGAGTTCGCCGATACGGTGGACGTGTCGGAGATCAAGGATCTGCTGGATCAGGAGATCCGGTGCAACATGGATATCGCCTATGAGGGCATGGCGGGAGACTACGGGCTGGGCATCGGCCGGGTCATCAAGACCTCTTACCCGGAGAGCACTCTGACCAGAATGAAGGCCTATGCCTCCGCCGCGTCAGAAGCCAGGATGGAAGGCTGCGACATGCCCGTGATCATAAATTCCGGATCAGGCAACCAGGGCATCGCCTCATCTGTCCCCGTAATAGTTTATGCCAGGGAGAACTACGTTCCCCAGGAGAAGTTGTACAGGGCGCTGGTGTTCTCGGGGCTGCTTACGGTGCATCAGAAGGAATACATCGGCAAGCTCAGCGCCTTCTGCGGAGCTGTCAGCGCCTCCTGCGCCGCGGGAGCGGCCATAACGTACCTGGCCGGCGGCACCATCGAGCAGATCAAGGACACGGTGGAAAACACCCTGGCCAACATACCAGGGATCATCTGCGACGGCGCCAAGGCATCCTGCGCGGCCAAGATAGCCACATCACTGGACGCATCCATGATGGCCCACTATCTGGCCATGCAGGGCAAGGGCTACCAGGCCTTTACCGGCATCCTCAAGGGAGAGACCGACCAGACCATTTCCACCGTGGGATACATCGGTAAAGTAGGCATGCACGAGACCGACAGGGAGATCATCCAGACCATGCTGGAGTAGACACCTGAATCCCCGAGTCAATTGTAAGGGACCACGGGATGTGATAGAATATAACGTTGAAGAGACAGATGACCCGGCCCCTGAGATCATGGGCCCGGGATCAAATAAGGAGCAATTATCAAGCCTATGAACATAGGGTTTATGGCCCTTTCCAGCGGAAGCTCGGGGAACTGTTATCTGATCCGGACGGAGCACACCAACGTCCTTCTGGACCTGGGCGTCAGCTGCCGCAGCATCAAAACACTGCTGGCCCAGAGAGGGCTGGAACTTAAAGATATCGACGCCATCTTCATTTCCCATGAACACGCGGACCATATAAAAGGTCTGAAGACCACCATGAAGAATACCGGATGTCCGCTTTACGCCTCCCACGGCACCTTAAGCGAGATCGTAAAGAAGGCATCACCCCTTCCCTATGAGAGACTGGTCGAGATGGAGGAAGGCGAAGCCGTGAAAGTGGGAGACGACCTGACGGTCCGGTCCTTCAGAGTGTCACACGACGCCAGGGAGCCCTTCCAGTATTCCTTCGAGGCGGGAGGTAAGAAGGCCGCTGTGGTCACCGACACCGGGTTCGTGTCCGAAAGTGTATTTCACAGCATCGAGGACTGCGATATCCTGGCACTGGAGGCCAACCACGAAAGAAACATTTTGCTCTACGGAAGCTATCCATTCATGCTTAAGATGAGGATACTTTCGGAGGTGGGGCACCTGTCCAACGAATCCTGCGCCCACACGGTGGTGGAGATGCTGAAGGCGGGAAGCCACCCCAAGGTATTCCTGGCCCACCTTAGCCAGGAGAACAACACGCCGGAGCAGGCCATGATCACGGTGAAAAACGCGGTGGAGGAAGCCGGGTTCGCTGTGGGGCGGGACCTGGAATTGAGGGTGATCGGGCGGGGAGACTCCTCGGAGTACGTAACTGTCTGAATTTTTTTCGGAGAAAAGCATATGACCAAGAAACAACAGAGAAAGATGACTGTCATCTTCGTGGTGATAGGAGTGCTTCTGCTGGCAGGCATATTCCTGACAGCCGGGGCATCCGCCCAGGAGGAGGACATAGTCACGGTGATCAGGGACGCGGTCATCCACGACACCAACAAGATCGCCCTCTTCGGCCTGGAGGTTAATCCGGGACTGATCTCGGGCTTTGCGGTGACGGGGATACTGACGGTGTTCGCCCTGATCGTGAGGATCTTCGTGATCCCGAAGTTCACGCTGGTACCCGGCAGGTTCCAGATGCTGCTGGAGACCCTGGTGGGATACTTCAGCGGCCTTGCGGAGGACTCCAGTCCCCACAGGAACAAGGTGCTGTCGGCCTACATTTTCGCCGCGGGACTTTACATCTTCACAGGCACCATGCTGGAGCTTTTCGGCATCCAGGCGGTGACCACGGCCGGCCATTCGGTGGCCCTGCCGGCGCCTCTCTCGGACATCAACGGCGCCATAATGATGGGCTGCACCTCCTACCTCTTCATCGTGGCGGGCGGCATAGTGAACAACGGCCTGGGCGGCATCAAGGGAGCCCTCAAGGAATTCTCCCTGCCCATCTCCATGAGCTTCCGACTTTTCGGAGCCTTGTTGTCCGGAGCCATCGTCACCGAGCTGGTCTACTACTACACGGCATTGAGCTACGTGATCCCCGTGGTGGTGGGAGTACTGTTCACCTGCCTGCACGCCCTGATCCAGGCCTACGTGCTAACCATGCTGGTGGCCCTGTTCTACGGAGAGGTGTCTGAGCCCTCGGAGAAAAAACTCAGAAAGTTAGCCGCTAAGGCGCAAAAAACAGAAGTCCGGACTGCGGAAGCAGCCTGATGATAGATCTTTTTCGGAGGAAGAGAAAATGACAAAGACGACTAGATTTTTAAAGATCGTGCTCATCGCGGGATTGGTGCTGATACTGGCGCTTCTCATGGCGAAGCTCATGGCAGACCAGAACGCGGTGTTCGCGGACGCTGAGACTACAGGCGAAGCCCAGACTGCAGCGGGAGGACTCACCGATAATTCCGCAAAAGCTCTTGGCGCAGGTATCGCGGTAGGTCTTGCTGCCCTGGGCGGCGGCATCGGAATGGGTATCGCCGGAGGCCATGCGGCCGACGGTATCTCACGTCCGAGGCAGAGGGCAAGATCAGGACAGTCTTCATGCTGGCCCTGGTATTCATCGAGACCGCCATCATCTACGCGCTGCTCATCGCGATCCTCAACATATTCGTATTATAAGGAGGTAAAAGATGCCTTTAGGTTTGAATTTTACTCAGATATTCCTGCATCTTTTCAACTTCCTGCTTTTGTTCGCCATACTGTATTTTTTGCTGTATAAGCCCGTGAAGAACTTCATGGTGCACAGGAAGGAGGTCTACAGGAAAGAGGCGGAGGAGACTTCACAGAATCTGAAGAAGTCCGAGAAGGCCAGAGCCGAGTACGAAGAGAAGCTGGCCCGGGCCGGCGAGGAGATCGCGGGGCTCAGGGCGAAGTCCGGCGAGGAGGCTCAGGCTCACTACGACAGACAGGTGAAGGCCGCAAAAGAAGAGGCCGAGAAGATCTTAAGAGACGCCAGAGAGGAAGCGGAGCGTCAGAAGGCCGCCATCGTGCAGGAGGCCCAGAAGGACATTTCCGACCTGGTCACAGACGCCGCAGAGAAGCTGGCTCTTCACCAGTCTTCTCAGGAGAACTTCGAGAAGTTCCTGGATGCTGTGGAAGCCGGCCGTGCTGAAGCGAAGAATTGAGAAGGACTGAAAAATGACAGAAGATATGCTTAAAACTGCCGTCCTGTATTCCGCCGAGGCGCCCAACGAAGAACAGACTAAGCGGTTCGAGGCTTTTGTCAGGGAAAGATACGGGGAAGACGTGGATTTCCGCTGGGAAGAGACCCCGGACATGCTGGGAGGCGGCTTCAGGCTCAAGGTCGGAAGCGAAGTATTTGACTGGTCCGTGGAGGGCCGGTTCCAACAACTTAAGGAAGCCATCCGGAAGGTTGCCAAAAGACACGAGAACGTAGTTCCCCTAATCAAGGAGACCATACGCACATGGACTCCTGAGGCCATCGCTCAGGAAGTTGGCGTGGTCACCACCGTGGGGGACGGCATCGCCACGGTCACCGGCCTGGACAACGCCACCTTCGGGGAGATACTGATCTTCTCAAACGGTGCCAGAGGCATGGTGCAGGATATCCGGGAAAACGAGCTCGGCTGCATCCTCTTCGATGAGGACGGAGACGTGTCCGAAGGCTCCTCTGTGAAGAGGACCGCCAAGACCGCCGGCGTCCCCGTGGGGGAAAACTTCCTGGGCCGCGTTGTGGACCCTCTGGGCGTACCCATCGACGGCAAGGGAGACATCGCTGAGGCAGACTACTTCCCCGTGGAAGCTCCCGCCCCGGGCATCGTAAAGCGCCAGCCGGTAAACACCCCGCTGGAGACGGGTATTTTGGCCATCGACGCCATGTTCCCCATCGGCCGCGGACAGCGTGAGCTGATCATAGGCGACCGCCAGACGGGCAAGACCGCCATCGCACTGGATGCCATGATCAACCAGAACGGAAAAAACTGCATCACCATCTACGTAGCCATCGGGCAGAAGACCAGTTCCGTGGTGCAGCTCACCAATACCCTTAAGAAATATGATGCCTTAAAGCACAGCATAGTGGTGCTGGCCTCTGCCTCCGACAGCGCGCCGCTCCAGTATATCGCTCCTTACGCGGGCTGCGCCATGGCCGAGTATTTCATGCACCAGGGAAAAGATGTGCTCATCGTCTATGACGACCTTTCCAAGCACGCCGTGGCTTACAGGACCATGAGCCTGCTCCTGGGAAGATCTCCCGGAAGAGAGGCTTTCCCGGGCGATGTATTCTACCTCCACTCCAGACTTCTGGAGAGGTCCGCCCGAATGGCAGACCAGTACGGCGGAGGCTCTATCACAGCCCTGCCGATCGTTGAGACTCAGGCGGGAGACGTCAGCGCCTACATACCCACCAACATCATCTCCATCACAGACGGACAGCTTTTCCTGGAGAACGAACTGTTCTTCTCCGGCCAGCGTCCGGCCATCAACGTGGGCATCTCGGTCTCCCGTGTGGGCGGCGACGCCCAGACAAAGGCCATGAAGAAGGCAGCGGGGACACTTAAACTGGATCTGGCACAGTACAGAGAGATGGAGGTCTTCAGCCAGTTCGCATCAGACCTGGACGAGCAGACCAGGAAGCAGCTGACCTACGGCCAGGGACTCATGAGGATGCTGAGACAGCCTCAGTACCACCCCTACAGCCAGCAGGAACAGGTTATCCTCCTGGTTTCCGCCATGGCCCACGCCATGCAGGACATAGAGACCGACCAGATCCCCGAGTTCCTCCGGACACTCCTGGAGAAGTTCCATAGGGATCATCCGGAGATCGGAGAAGAGATAGAGAGAGAAAAAGATCTGAGCGACCAGCTCAAGGCTAAGATAGAAGACGTCGCAAAAGAATGCGCAAAAGATTTTTTGCGCGGAAACAGGGAATAACAGAGACCGCGTGAAGTGCGGCGGAAGTCGGAAGAAAGAATGGCGACCACAAAAGAGATCAAAAACAGAATAAAGAGCGTCCGTGATACCCAGAAGATCACCAACGCCATGTACCTGATCTCCTCCACCAAGGTTACCAAGGCCAAAAGGGAGCTGGAGCAGACCCGGCCGTATTTTGACATGCTCAAGGAGCAGCTGGTCAGCATGATCCGTCTGGCGGACAATTTGAAGACGGATTACCTGATCGCAAGCCGCCCCGATGAGACTGCCCTGGAGATAATGGACGAAGAGGGCCCCAGGGGCACGGTGGGCATCATAGTGATCACCGCGGACAAGGGACTTTGCGGAGCCTACAACCAGAATGTGATCAAAGAGGCCGGGAAACTCATAAAGGAGGGAGAGCCCCACAAGCTTTTCGTCATTGGGGAGTACGGCAGACACTACTTTATGGCCCACGATGACAGTCTGGACCAGAACTTCGACTATTCAAACATGGATCCCACCATGGACAGGGCAAGGGAGATCGGAGACTACGTCATTGACGAATTCGACGAAGACAGGGTGCAGAAACTGTACATAGTCTACACCGCCTTCGGAAACGGCCTTACCGGCGGGGCGGCCCAGAGTACGGAGCTTTTGCCCTTCGCCAGGGAAGACTACGTGCTGGACGGGGAAGACAGAAAAAAGATGAGCGAAGGCACGGAGTATCTTCCGGACGTAGTGACGGTGTTCAACAGCATCGTCCCAAGCTACATCAAAGGATTCATCTACAGCGCCATGGTGGAGAGCTTTTGCTCCGAGCAGAGCGCCAGGATGACCGCCATGGACGCAGCCAACGACAACGCGGAGGATCTGCTCACCAGCCTGAACCTGGAGTACAACCATGTGCGGCAGGGAGCCATCACCCGGGAGATCACCGAGATATCGGCAGGGTCCCGGGCACAGAAGAAGGCAAAAGCACTCAAGAAGGTCCGGCAGAAATAGCCGGGGCACGGATGTTTTGAAACTATTTAAGAGAGGTCACAGAAGATGACAGGCAGGATAGTACAGATATCAGGTTCGGTCATAGACGTAAAATTTGAAAAGGGACAGCTTCCCGCCATAAACGAGGCACTGAACGTGGAGACCCCGGAGGGCAGAAGAGTCATGGAGGTGGCGCAGCACATCGGAAATGAAACGGTGAGATGCATCATGCTTGCCTCCTCAGACGGCATGAGAAACGGCATGGAGGTGGAAGCCACAGGCGGAAGCATCAAGGTCCCCGTGGGGACTCAGGTGCTGGGCAGAATGTTCAATGTGCTGGGAGAACCCATAGATGAAGGAGAACCGGTGCCGGAGGACGTTCCCAGGTGGGAGATACACCGCAAGGCGCCGGGCTTCAGCGACCAGTCACCCTCCGTGGAGATATTGGAGACGGGCATCAAGGTCATCGACCTTCTGGAGCCCTATCCCAAAGGCGGCAAGGTGGGACTTTTCGGAGGAGCAGGTGTCGGCAAGACCGTGCTCATCCAGGAGCTGATCCACAACGTGGCCATGGAGCACAACGGATACTCCATCTTCACCGGCGTAGGGGAGCGTTCCAGAGAAGGAAACGACCTGTGGAAGGAGATGCACGAGGCCGGCGTCATGGACAAGACAGCCATGGTCTTCGGCCAGATGAACGAGGCTCCCGGCGTCAGGATGAGAGTGGGACTTTCCGGCCTCACTATGGCGGAATATTTCAGAGACGAAATGAACAAGGACGTGCTCCTTTTCATAGATAACATATTCAGATTCGTGCAGGCGGGCTCCGAAGTGTCCACACTTCTGGGGCGCATGCCCTCAGCCGTAGGCTACCAGCCCACGCTGGCAGAGGAGATGGGGGCGCTTCAGGAGAGGATCACATCCACCAAGGCGGGATCCATCACGTCGGTGCAGGCTGTATACGTGCCTGCCGACGACCTGACCGACCCGGCTCCGGCCACCACCTTCACACATCTGGACGCAACCACCACCCTGAGCCGTAAGATCGCCGAACAGGGACTTTATCCTGCCGTGGATCCTCTTGCGTCCAACTCCAGGATACTGGAGGCGGACATAGTGGGGGAGGAGCACTACTACGTGGCCCGCAGGGTCCAGGAGATCCTGCAGAAATATTCCGAGCTTCAGGACATCATCGCCATCCTGGGCATGGAGGAACTGGGCGAAGAGGACAAGCTCACCGTGTGGCGCGCCCGTAAGATCCAGAGATTCCTGGCCCAACCCACCTTCGTTGCGGAGAAGTTCACCGGCTTAAAGGGCGTGTACGTGCCCTTAAGCGAGACGGTGAGAGGCTTCAAGGCCATCATCGACGGAGAGATGGACGACCTTCCCGAGGCGGCCTTCTACAACGTGGGGACCATAGATGACGCAGTAAAGAAAGCGGAAACTTTGAAGTAGGCCGCAAAACATCCGGAACCGCTGTCCGGCGGCAGCCGCCGCCTTTAGGAGATCATGAACACATTCGAATTACACATTCTGGCCGCACAGAGGAATCTTTTCGAAGGCCGGGCTGATTCCCTGATCGTGCCCACCACCGAGGGCATGTACGGGATCCAGGCAAAACATATGAATATGATCGCGGGGATCAACCCCGGGGAGATCACCTTCAGGCCCGAAGGTGAAAGCGACCTGCACGCCTTCGTGTCCAACGGCATGGTCATCGTCAAGGATAATGTGGTGACCGTCCTGGTGGGAGCGGCAGAATACCCCGAGGAGATCGACATCAACCGGGCGGAGCGCGCGGCAGAGCAGGCCCGTGAAGAGATGGTGCGCCACAGGAGCAAAAGAGTATACGCCGAGGCCCAGCGCCAGCTGGCCAGGGCCACATCCAGGCTGAAGGTATCGAAACTGGACAGATGATGAGAGGAGAAACAGAACGATGGATGAAAAAGAATTCAGAAAAAAATACGCCAACGCTGACAGGGACAGCTTCCTGCCCTTCCTTGGCGACGTCATGAAGGAAAACCTGGGACACGCCAGACACATAGAGGGTGAGATATACACATTCACCAGCATCTACCTGGCAGTGGCGGCAGCCACACTTACTCTGAACTTCGGAGGAGACGCCGGGAAGATCGTATCCCTTCTCATGCACGTCATCGTATTTGCAGGCGGGCTCATGGCATTCGGCCTTATCAGCAGATGGTACAATGCCTTCGACCGACACATGGAGTTCGGCGAGAGAGCATATTACATGCAGGAGGCCCTGATAGTGGAGGGAAAGACTCCCGCTGATGTGCTCCTTCTCTGGAGCAGACCCATTACGGAACTTCAGAATTCGGTGCCCACGGAAGCAATGTTCGCCTTCCATCATCCCAGAAAAGAAGGGGCACTGAGGACCCGTACCATGATCAAGAGCTTCTACGGCATAGTGCTGCTCATCATGGGCATCATCCTCATGATAGATTTTGCGTCCCTGGCCTCGCCTGCGGAAATCGTTTAAGAATACGCTGAGATCCCGAAAGGAACCGTCATGATCAAACTTATAGCAACAGATCTGGATAATACCATGCTGGACGCAAACGGCCTGGTCACCGATGAGACCAGGAAGCTCCTCGGCGCCGCGCAGTCCCGGGGGATCAGGCTCGCCCTGTCATCCGGAAGATCCATAAATTCCGTCAAGGGAGTGGGCGACTCCATTGGGCTGCCATACTGCGCCATCTGCTACAACGGCGGGCTGGTCATCGCCCCCGGGGAAGACGGGGAGGACCGGGTGATCTACGAGAACCATCTGGACAGGGAGACCTTCCGGGCCATCGTGGAATATGCCCACGAAGAGGGCCTCTACGTGCAGGGATACGACCGGGGCGTGATCATGGTGGAAGACCTGCGAATGGATATCCACCCTGATCCGGACCTGAGGTATACAGAGTACAGAGAGGTGGGGGACCTGCTAAGCGTAGAATATTTCCAGACCCCTAAGCTTCTGGTATCCTGCGATCCGGCGGAAGTTCCGCGCCACATGGAGGAACTGGGCAAAAGACTGGGTTACCGCATCTACATGGCCCAGTCCGAAAATTACATAATCGAGATAATGCCCGCCGGCGTCAACAAGGGCTACGCCCTTAGCATGCTGGCCAGGCATCTCAGGCTGAGACGCAGCCAGATCGCAGCCTTCGGAGACAACACCAACGACCTGCCGCTTCTCAGGGCCGCGGGCACGGCAGTGGCTGTGCAGAACGCCGTGGACGCCGTGAAGGAAGAGGCCGACATGATCACGGAAGGCACCCGCGACCAGGGCTTCAACGAGGCGGTGAGAAAACTGATCCCGGGACTGGAATAACAGGCATGACTGGAGTGTGGTGGAAAAGCATCCGTAGATGTGATAGAATGGTGCGGTACTAATTATTTGACCGAATAGGAGGTCCTCATGAAAAGACTACTCTCTATTGGTGAAGCCATCGTAGACATGGCCCCAAGCGAAAAAGCATATGCGATCAAGGACGTGGAGGCGTTCTATCCCAATGCCAGCGGCGCCCCGGCGGACGTCAGCGGCGCCTTCGCCAGACTGGGCGGCCCCTCAGCCGTTATCACCCAGGTGGGTGACGATCCATTCGGTGACAAGATCGTGGAATCCTTTGGAGGCTACGGCATAGATACGAGCATGATCTGCCGCACCAGGGAGGCCAAGACTTCTCTGGCATTCATATCCTTAAGGTACGACGGCGGCCGCGAGTTCGACTTCTACAGGAAGCCCGGTGCGGACATGCTGTTCCAGCCTGAAAATGTTGATCCCAAGTGGTTCAGGGACTGCTTCGCGCTGCAGTTCGGATCGGTCTCTCTGGGCGACTTCCCCATGAAGAAAGCCCACAGGAGAGCCATCGATCTCGCAAAGGAGAACGGAGCCATCATCAGCTTCGATCCCAACCTGAGGTTCACCCTCTGGGACGATCCGGCAGCTCTCCGCAAAGCCATCTGGGAATTCATCCCCGGCACTGACATCCTCAAGGTGTCCGACGATGAGCTGGAGTTCATCACTGCTTCCGCCAACGTGAACATCGCCAAGCAGATGTTCTTCGACCGCGGCGTGAAGGTTTTGCTCTACACCATGGGCGACAAGGGCATGAAGGCTTTCACGAGGACGGCCTACGCCGAGGATCCTGCCAGGAAGGTGGAGGTGGTGGATACCACCGGAGCCGGCGACGGTTCCATCGGAGCCTTCCTTTACAAGCTGGCTGAGATGGAAATGACCCCGGACACTCTGGACAGCCTTACCAACGAACAGCTAAAGGAGTGCATCTCCTTTGCCAACGTATTTTGCGCCCTGAGCGTGCAGAAGAGGGGCACCATCAGCTCATATCCCACACTTAAGGAAGTGCAGGAGTGCGGCCTGTAGGAGTTAAATCATGGCTAAGCAGTATTACGCCGACGACGGAAAAAAGAAAAGAAAGTCCCCATGGAGGAGCCTGCTGGCCATCCCCATCATGCTGGTGGTGGATGTGCTGGCGCTGATCGCGGCCCTGGCGGCCGACGGCGCGGCCTACCCATCGGGGTCCGGAGATGGGCACCCCTTCCCGGCCATCACTTTCACAGCGTTCATACTGCTGGCCGTCATCACGGTCATCGTGGTGGTGATAGCTGTAATAAAAGCGGTGGTTGGAGCAGTGCGGGATAAGGAGGATGACCGGCTGTGACGCACCGCCCGGCGCAGTTGTTTTGCGTAAAAAATAAGAGAATATAATTATTAGGGAGAAACAGAATGAATAATGTACCTCAGATCAAGATCGGTCTCGTGACCGTTTCCCGCGACTGCTTCCCGGCGTCCCTCAGTGAGTCCAGACGCGACGCGCTGGCCAAGGCCTACGCCGCCAAGTACGACGCAAGCGAACTCTACGTATGCCCGACCATCATCGAGAGCGAGACCGATATGATGAAGGCTCTGGAGGACGTGAAGGCGGCCGGATGCGACGCGCTCTGCGTTTTCCTGGGCAACTTCGGCCCGGAGATCCCGGAGACCATGATCGCGAAACAGTTCAGCGGCCCCTCCATGTTCGTTGCGGCGGCGGAAGAGTCGCAGCAGGATCTTCTGGATGGAAGAGGAGACGCTCTCTGCGGCCTCCTGAGCGCAAGCTACAACCTGAACATGAGAGGCGTGAAAGCATACATTCCGGAGCGTCCCGTGGGAACGGCGGAGGAACTGGCGGACAGGATCAGCGAATTCGTACCTATCGCCCGCACGCTGGTGGCCCTGAAGGACCTGAAGCTGATCTCCTTCGGACCCCGCCCCTACGACTTCCTGACCTGCAACGCTCCCATCAAGCAGATCTTCGATCTGGGCGTAGAAGTTGAGGAAAACTCTGAGATGGATCTTTACGATTCATATCTGAAGCACGCGGACGATCCGAGGATCGCCGATGTAGTTGCCGACATGGCGGCGGAACTGGGCGCAGGCAACCTGCTCCCCGACATCCTGCCCAAACTGGCACAATACGAGCTTACCCTGAGAGACTGGGCTGAGCAGCACAAGGGTGCCCGCAAATACGTGGTGCTCACCACCAAGTGCTGGCCCGCCTTCCAGTCCGAGTTCGGCTTCGTTCCCTGCTACGTGAACTCCCGCATCGCAGGCTCCGGCATCCCCGTAGGCTGCGAAGTGGACATCTACGGAGCCCTCTCCGAGTACATCGGCCAGGTGATCTCCGGTGACGCCGTCACCATCCTTGACATCAACAACTCCATCCCCCAGGACATGTACGAGGAGTCCATCAAGGGCAAGTATGACTACAAGCAGTCAGACACGGTGATGTGCTTCCACTGCGGAAACACCTGCTCCAGTAGGCTCCAGACCCGCACCATGTGCAATCAGAGGATCATGAGCCGCAACCTGCCGCTGACGGTGACCAAGGGCACCATGGAAGGCGACCTGGTTCCCGGCGATGTGACACTCTACCGCCTCCAAGGCACAGCCGAGGGCGGCATCAGCGCATACATCGCTGAAGGCGAGGTCCTTCCGGTGGCAACACGCTCCTACGGAGGCACAGGTGTCTTCGCCTTCCCGGAGATGGGCAGATTCTACCGCCACGTGCTCCTGGAAAAGCACTTCCCGCACCACGGCGCGGTGGCCTTCGGCCATTACGGCAAAGCCCTCTATGAGGTCTTCAAGCTTCTGGGCGTGCCGGTATCCGAGATCGGCTTCAACCAGCCCGCCGGCATGAGATACCCCGAAGAGAATCCGTTTTAAAACGGCGCAAAACATTCTGATCAGATAAAAACAGACCCGCCTCATTCCTTGAGGTGGGTCTGTTGAGTATTAAAGATAATGACTGATTCCGCCTTTCGACAGGATGTCCGCCGCCATCTGTTTTGCTTTCACAAAGCCTGAAAGGGACAGCTCTTCCGCTGATTGGAGGAGGGCCGGTTTGAACGATTCTGTCAGATGACTGAGCCTGTCAAGGACCATGGCCCGGCCGATGCCGGCGTCCACGGCCGCCCGCTCCCAGTTCGCCTGAGTTATCCTGTCAGACGAATACTCTCCGCCGACATTGAAACTCATGCTGCGGGAGGCCCCATCATATATCAGCGTGCTGACCATGTCATAGGCAGGCGCCAGTCTCAGGGCCGAAAGATCCTCTGAATACAGCAAGGAGTAGTTCTTTATGTGCGCATCGGTATTGCCGATGAGCCAGTTGAACGCCGTCATATCCCATAATCTGGTGATATCCTCTATGGGGTCAGAGGAATGATGCCTCAAAAGATCCGTCATCCGGGACAGATAGCTTTCTCCGGGACGCTCGTATTTTGCGGCGGAAGGGATGCCTAGAGCCTGGGCGAAATCCTCCTGATGAATGCGCAGAGGCCGTCTGAGCCCGGAGATCGTATCGCCGGAGTACTCTCGCCTGTCATACCGCTCAGTGCCGAAGAGAACATCTCCTTCACCGGACCCCCCGGCGTCAATGATGAAGTTACGTGGCACCTCGATCCCCAGCTTGGACGCAGTGAGAAGGCAGAGCTTCTCGTTGGTAACGATGCCGTCGTATCTTATGTGGCTTTGCTTTACTATGTAATTGCTTGGTGCGGTCCCGAGTGGAAGATACCAGGAATCGGTGCCGCCGTCATAGTATAGTCCCACCTTGCCGGAAGCCCCTGTAAGCGATAGGTGAGCTTCAGTGACCAGTCGCGCAGACTCGGTGGCGCCCTCCCGTGCAAGAGCCCTGATTCGGTCAAAGGAGAGGCGCTCATACGAGGGGGTGGGATCATCAGACTCTCCTCCGCTGATCCTGACGGCTCCGAGACATTCATTTCCAAGACAGGACAGGATCGTCAGGTAGTCGTCTTCATCAGCACGGACCCACTGAGAAACAGTTCTCCTGGTGAAACCCTCCGGCAGTAGACCGTCGAAAAAGCTTCTTGTCTCAGCGGGAGAGTAGGGCTCAATGCGAAGGGGCAGGCTGATGGATACGGGCTTCGAGTCCGGGGACGAAAGATACGCCTCATCATAGGTGAAGCAGGCGTCTTCCGAGCTCATGCCTCGAAGGGCCCCGACCAGAGTCCGGACACCGCTGATCTCCAAATATACTGACAGTTCTCTCATCTTATCCTCTCCGGTTCAGTTCCAGATCCATGCCAAGCGTGTTGGCGATGATGATCGCCTTCTCCAGTTCTGCAGTTTTCTTGCCTCTCTCCAGGTCAGACAAAAAACTCACGCTGAATCCGGTGAAGGCCGCCAGCTCCGCCTGCGTGTATCCCAGAACCTTGCGCCTGTCACGGACGGCACGGCCAAAATCTTCGCTGCTGTTTATAGTCATAATAGGGTCCTCTTGTTTTGGAAATTTGTTCGTACGGCGAAATTGCGGCCGCCTGATGGTTGGTTTAGCCGTACGGCTTATTTTATCTAAGGCCATTATATATTTAGCCGTACGGCGAAGTCAAGAGAATGTTTTAGTGACCAACAAAAATGACCTGCCTTATCTTCTTTAAAGCAGATCATTTTTTAAATTCTACTATATCATTAAGGGTGCAGTCCAAAAACTCACAGAGACGATTCAGAGTGAAGGTGCTTACATTTTCGTTCTTGCGCAGACGATCCAACTGACCGCTGCTGAAGCCAAACACCTTAATCATTTTATACCGGGATATCCCCTTCTTTTTCATCTGCTCCCAGAGGCGGTCATAAATAATCATTTGGTACATTCCTTATATCTCATGAGTAAAGGGTAAGGGAAGGCCATTTAATTGACTGTACATTAGTCAATGATGTGAGACCATCTACATCAAAAAGAAAAGAGTGTTGTGTTATCATCGGAATGAGTTGTTAGTCATTATGCAAGCGAAGCTCT
>CAJOKT010000008.1 GCA_905235115.1 uncultured Peptostreptococcaceae bacterium | reverse complement strand
CAGCTGTGTAGATTACTACTTATTGGGTTGAACCGCCGTATGCCGAACGGCACGTACGGTGGTGTGAGAGGGGCTACAAGTTAGCCCCTACTCGATTCATTGACCCGGAGAGCAGGAGAGAGTATGATCTTTAAAGACAGACATGTTTACGGAGGAGTATTCAGATGATCTGGAATGCAAAAAAAGGCGAGGCAGCCCTGGGCGATACCAGGATGAGTTATGCTTCCTTCGGCCGCGGCAGTAAGGTCCTGGTCCTGTTACCCGGCCTGACAGACGGCCTGATGTCAGTCAGACGCAGGGCCTACATGCTGGCCGGACCGTACAGGGATCATTTTGATCGGTATACGGTCTGTATGTTCAGCCGGAAGGACAAGATGCCGGACGGATATACGATCCGCCAGATGGCTGATGACCAGGCGAAGGCCATGGCCATGCTGGGCCTCGAAAAAGCCTGCGTTCTCGGCATATCGGAAGGAGGCATGATAGCCCAGTATCTTGCCATCGATCATCCTGAAACAGTGGAAAAGCTTATCCTGGCGGTTACTGTCCCCTGCGTGAATGATGTGATCCGTGGAAGCATTGGGAAGTATATGGACTGCGCAAAAAAAAGGAGACCACAGGGGCCTCATGATCTCCATGGCGGAGAACAGCTATTCCCGGGACCGCTTGAAAAGGTATAAAAAGTTTTACCCCTTTCTGGGTCTTGTGGCCAGACCCGCAAGCTATGACAGGTTCCTTGCAAACGGCATGGCCATTCTGGATTTTGACTCCAGAAACGATCTGGGCAATATCACCTGTCCGACCCTTGTATTGGGAGGAGAGGAGGACATGGTCCTGGGCATTCAGGGCTCATATGATCTCCGGGATCTGATAGAGGGAAGCGAACTGCACACGTTCCGGGGACTCGGGCATGCTGCATTCGAGGAGTCACCTGATTTCAGCAGGCTCGTATTCGAATTCCTGGATAAGGCAGAGTGATCTTCAGCTGTGATAAATAAACAGAGTAAAAAACTGCCCCGCGATGCTGCACCGCGGGGCAGTTTTTTGATCAGGCGTCGAACATGTCTTTAAGCCGGTATATGTTGTTGTGAACAACGGGTATGGCCAGAATGACCAGAGTGATGACACCCTCGGCCAGGATGGTCATTCCATTATATGCGAGGGAATAGACCCAGGGGATCATTCCCTCCGGAGCGTACTCACCGAAGAAGACAAATCCGGAAATAAAGCTGCAGATGAACCTGACGATGACAGCCACGGCATAGCCGATGTAGAGGCCGTTTTTTGCTTTCCAGAAGAAGCCGGAAAGTCCCAGAGCGGTGAAGGCCAGAATGTAGTCCAGCATCAGCTGAATAGGATGGATCACATACCCGCCGAAGGCCAGATTGAGGAGTCCCAGGGCAAGACCGGAAGCCAGTCCCCATTTGGGTCCGCAGAAGTATCCTGCCATGGTGGCAGCAAGCATGCTAAGAAGCGTGATGGATCCTCCGTAGGGCAGGTGCAGCAGTTTGATCTGGTTCAGACCGATGGACAGCGCGATCATAACAGCGCAAAGGACGAGATAACTGACATTTTTGTTTCTTGACATAAAAAAACCTCCGTTCAAAAAATAGTAGGAGGGGACTAAGTGCTTCCCTACGCCGGCATTATCCGGTTCAGGTAATGAGGGTCTTGATCTCAGCATAAGCTCCCCTAGCGTACTTGCAATTATAGGCCCCTTATACTATAATGTCAAGTATGCAGTATGTAAAAAGCAATGAAAGTAAGGAGGTCTTGATATGAACGAGCACAGAATCGTAACTGAACCGGCTTCACTCATAAGAAGGATCGCCCGCGACTCCCTTAAGGGACACTGGAGGGATGTCTTCGTGGGCTTCTTCATCTATCTTATACTTACGGATTTTGTGGGAGCCCTTCTGGATAATATATTCCCCATCTACAGGACGATCGAGCTTGAGGGATATAATATGCAATATAACAACGCCTTTGCGGGGACTCTTTATTCCGTGCTGCTTACAGGAGCTTTCACATACGGACTGACCCTCTTCATCCTGACCTACTTCAGGACAAAAAAAGTCAACAGGACTCTTCTTTTTGAAGGCTTCAGCCTCCTGGGAAAGACCATCCTTCTGAATCTGGCCATCGTACTGTTCGTATTCCTGTGGGCTCTTCTTTTCATCATCCCCGGGATTATCGCGGCGATCAGATACAGCCAGGCGTTCTATATCCTTGCAGACCATCCCGATTATCCAATAATGCGCTGCATCAGAGAATCCAAGGAGAGGATGAAGGGAAACGTGGGAAACTTCTTTATCCTTGAATTATCCTTCATCGGATGGATGTTCCTTGCAGGTTTTATCCAGGGAGGTCTCACATTTACCGAGGGCGGATTCATCAGCGCTGTGATAGGAAGCTTCCTCGGAGTGATCCCTATGGCTTTCCTTAATGAATACATCATAACCGCAAATACGGTCTACTATGAACTTCTCACAGGAAATCTTGCTGTGGTGAACGGGAGTACACAGTATGACGAGCCAGGCCGGCGTTCAGATACCATACACATGGTCAACGCTGACTACCAGGTGCATGAAGATCCTGTGGATGACGTTTATGTGGCTCCTGAGGAGAGGGAATCATATAACTATGCACCCAGAGATGAAGACATCGGTGCGCCAAGGGAAGATGATTTCGGATCGCCGGGAAAAGAGGAAGATGACTTCTGATGAAAAAGGTATTTATCTACAGAAATGATCTTAAGGCATCCAAAGTCCTGGCTGACGAACTTAAAGAGAAACTGACCCTTAAGGGTGTGGAAGTCTCCGATAAGCTTACAGACGATGTGGATCTCATCATAAATGTGGGTGGAGACGGGACATTCCTTTCTCTTATGCAGAATTTTGAGTTCCCTACGGTCAAGGTGGCAGGGATCAATACGGGGCACCTGGGTTTCTTTCAGGAGATAGCTCCGGAAGAGACAGACCGGCTCATCGGCGCATATTTGAACGATGAGCTGTACTCTCAGAAGTACAACATCGTAAAGGCCGAGATCGTCCACAGCAACGGGGAGATCATAGAACAGCGTGCCTTAAACGAATTCGTCGTCAAAGGAAAGGGCACAAAGCCCATTCACCTGGAAATAGGTATCAATGGTTCCTTCATAGAGAAGTTCTCGGGGGACGGCATCATCGTATCCACCCCTGCAGGTTCTACCGGCTACAACTATTCCCTGGGAGGCTCCATAGTAGATCCCAGGCTGAATCTTCTGCAGGTGGCTCCCATGGCTCCCATGAACACCACTGCTTACCGATCGCTGACGTCCAGCTTCCTGATCCCTGCGGAGGATCAGGTGATCATCAGGCCTGCAGATCAGAAAAACAGCAGTCTTTTCATACTTTACGACGGAAGGGAACTCAGGCTGAAGGATATAGAGTCCATCATCTTCAGGCTTTCCAACCGCAAGATCAACCTGGTCAGATCCGGAGATACGTCCTTCTGGTACAAGGTGAAGAACAAGTTTCTTTAAATGGCAAGTCTCAAGTACATTGCGGGCCCGGAGGACCTGGGAAAACAACTTAAGACCGTAGTAAAGGAACAGTTCAGCATCTCCGCGAGGCTCATGACGAAGCTCAGAAAGGGAGAGCGCATCCTGGTCAACGGTGCGCCCTGTCCCGGATGGGTGACGGTCCTTGAAGGGGACAGGGTGGAAGTCCTTCTTCCTGAAGAGAGGTCCGATTTCCAGCCGGAAGAAATGCCCATAGACGTGGTCTTTGAGGATGAATGGCTGATGGTGGTGAACAAAGGACCCGGCATCGTGGCGCATCCCACCAAAGGTAACTACAGCCACACGCTCCTTAACGGGATCACATACAGAATGCTTCAAGATGCCGTCCTGAGCGACGGCACACTTGATGAGGGGAGACTTTTCAAGGTCAGACTCACCAACAGGCTGGACATGAACACCTCCGGTCTGGTCATCGTCGCAAAACATTCATATGTCCAGGATCACCTCATCCGCCAGATGGAGGAGGGGAAACTGGTGAAGCATTATACAGCCCTTCTGGAGGGCATAGTTGATGAAGATCAGGGGACCGTGGACCTTCCCATAGGTCTTCCTGATGAAAACTATCCCGAGCGGTGGATACTGGAACCCGAAAAAGGCGGTTATCCGTCGGTTACAGAGTATAAAGTCATAAAAAGGTATAACTGCCCTCATCACATGGTTTACGGCCGTGAAAACACCGAATTGAGGCCTGTAGAAGGTTACACTCTCATGGATCTCAGGCTCCTTACGGGAAGGACCCACCAGATCAGGGTGCACATGTCCGGCATGGGACATCCGGTGGCGGGAGATCATCTTTACTGCCACGGAGACCCCTTCAGATACAGGGAGCAGTTCGGCGCTCCGGAAAAGGGTGAGACCAATCCCGAGGTGGTTTCTGAACTGATATCAAGACAGGCTCTGCACGCCAGATCCTTAGGCTTCACTCATCCGGTGACCGGGGAAGAAATGTTTGTTGAGGCGCCGCTTCCGGAGGACATGGAAAAGGCGCTTGCAATTCTTGAGAACGGGCAGGGAGCAAATAAGAGGAATTCCAATGAACAGACAGGAATTATATGATTTTTTGGACATAGAGACTCCTGAAGATTTTCGGTTCGTGGAGAATGTGTCCCAGTATCTGGAAAGCGAAGAAGAGATTGAGACGGAGGACCTCAGAGAGATTTTCGCCGCTCTGAACGGACGGGAGATCTCTAAACTCATGGAAGAGTATTTTGAGGAGATCATGGAATCGGTGCCTGACGGAGAGACCGAGGCCTATGAGCTCCTCTCAAATATTTTGCGCAGCCTTACGGGGCTTATGAAGTCAGGGTATTCCGAAAATGTGGGACCGGACGCAGTGGATGAGATGGAGCGGTTCAGACGCTGGTATTCCATGGACAGCCACGTATATATCACGGACGACCGTGGCGCGGAGCATGACGTGACCGTGAGAGACGCACTTTTCTTAATAAGGATGGAGAAGCTTGGAGAGCCTTCCTACCGCTATGATTTCACTGAGGCCTGCGATTATCCTTTGGATGACTACGTGGTGAACCTGATGGAACTGGCGGAGATGGATGAATCAGAGGGGTACGAAGAGGATCAAGAGGGGTACGAAGAGGACAATGAATGACCGTTTGAGACCTGTGGGAGTCATGGACTCCGGAGTGGGCGGCATATCAGTGCTCAAAAAAGCAGTGGAGATAATGCCATATGAGGACTTCATCTATTACGGGGATTCCGCCAATGCTCCCTACGGGACAAGAACAACAGAAGACATAAAGGATCACACGTTCCTGGTCGCGGAAAAGCTGAGAGCTATGGGCATCAAGGCTCTATGCGTCGCATGCAATACCGCCACCGCGGCAGCCATAAAGGATCTGAGGGCCGCGTACAGGGATATGCCCGTGATCGGAATAGAACCTGCGGTGAAGCCTGCGGCTCTTTCCACCAGAGGAGGCACCATCATCGTCATGGCGACTCCCATGACCATCAGGCAGAACAAGTTCAATGACCTTTTAAGGACCTATGACAAAGATGCCAGGATCATCCCGCTTCCCTGCGAGGGCCTTATGGAAATGGTGGAGAACTGGTCAGATGACAAGGCTCCTTTAATGGAGTATCTCGACATGAAACTAAAGCCGGTCCTGAGAGATGATACGGAAACCATAGTCCTGGGCTGCACTCACTATCCGTTTATAAAAAGAGAATTGAGGGAGTACCTGGGAGACAGGGACATCGCCCTGATAGACGGGTCGGAAGGAACCGCAAGGCAGATAAGGAGACGCCTCATTGAAGAGGGACTCCTAAATGAAGAGGACCGCACAGGAACAGTGACCATACTTAACTCCTCGGATGATCCGAAGATGATAGATATTTCCCGTAAGCTTTTTGACATGGAGATCCAGGACTGATGACCTTCGCACAAACATTTTTCAAGTACTACGACAGAGCCATAGGAAGCGGCGTATGCTCTTTTTCACAGACCGGGATCGGGGCTTCCAACTTTATCAGTGTCTGCACGGACCCTGATTTTGTGATGGACAGGGATACTATCCTCAGAGCATCAAAAGCCATGAGGCTCAGTGAAGAGGAGACCGGGGATCTTTTGAGTTTCGTAAAGGAGTGAGGATCACATGCCGAAGGTCCTTGGTATAACAGCTGAATACGATCCGTTCCATAACGGCCACAAATATCAGCTTGAGGAAGCAGTGAGAAGGACCGGAGCTGAGGTCAGGATCGCGGTCATCTCCGGGAACTTCACACAGAGAGGCGAGCCGGCTCTTCTTGACAAGTGGGCAAGGGCGGAAACTGCAGTAATGGAAGGCTTCGACCTGGTCGTCGAGATGCCTCTTTTGTTTGCCCTGAACAGCAGCGGAGCCTTTGCGGAAGCCGGGGTGGAGATACTGGAGGATCTCGGGTGTGACTTCATTTCATTCGGTTCCGAATGCGGGGATCTTAGAACTCTTCAGGAAGCGGCATTCAGGCGGGACATGATGACTGAAGATGATGACGCCGGAATAAGAGATCTGGTCCGTGAAGGGTATTCATATCCCAGGGCTCTTCAGACAGTGCTGAGAGAGACCGTACCTCTTGGACCGAACGACAATCTTGCCTGCGAGTATCTGAGAAACATGAAGACCGCGGAGCCCGTGGTGATCAAAAGAGAGGGGGCAGGGTACTCGGATCTTGAACCTGGGGACGGATACCCTTCAGCAAAACAGATCAGAGAACTTTTAAAGAGGCATGAGGACGTATCCCATATGATGCCGGAGGCGGTTTTTTTGCGGCTGAAGAGGGAGGAAAGGGGCTGTGGACTCATGTTCAGGGACAAGCTTTTCCCGCTTCTGATGGAGAAGATCGCGACCACCCCGAAGCACGAGCTCATGAAGATATCCGGGGCCGGGGAGGGCCTCGGCAACAAACTGAGGGATAGTTTCAGATACTGTCACGATTACGACGAGCTGGCGGGGTCCATCAAATCCAAGAGATACACCTTGACCAGGGTGCAGAGGGTGCTGGCCAATACACTCCTCGGGATATATGAGGAGGACACAGCAGGTGCAAAAAAGTATATCCGGGTGCTGGCCTTCAACGACCGGGGATCAGCTTATCTCAGGACGGTCTCTGAACGGGGACACAGGCTTCCGGTCATAACCAACATCAACAGGGACGCGGTGAAATATCCGGAACTTCAGAAGGACATCGAACGGGACATACTTGCCTCTGACATGTACAACATCGCTCTCGGAAGGGACCTTTATTCCAACTCCGAGTATGTCAAAAAACCGTTGAAATTATCCCTCTGATAGGATAAACTTTAGTTTTGGAAAACCAAGTTTTTTAATGCAATCCATCATAAATCAAAGGAGAAAAAAATGAAGATCTTAGTAATCAACTGCGGAAGCTCCTCACTCAAGTATCAGATCCTTGATATGACCAATGAGACACTTCTTTGCAAAGGTCTTGTGGAAAAGATCGGAATCGACGGTTCTGTGATCAATCATACGAAGATCGGCCAGGACAAGTTCGTTCTTGAGACACCCATGAAGGACCACAAGGATGCCATCGCCCAGGTGCTCGCTGCGATCCAGGATCCCGAGCACGGTGTGGTAAAGAGCATGGCTGAGATCGGTGCAGTAGGACACCGTGTGGTACACGGAGGAGAGCACTATGCTGATTCGGTTCTTATCGATGATGAAGTCATGAAGGTCATCGAAGAGTGCTCCGAGCTGGCACCGCTCCACAACCCGCCGAACATCGCAGGCATCGAGGCATGCAAGGCCCTTATGCCGAATACGCCGATGATCGCCGTATTCGACACAGCTTTCCATCAGACAATGCCTCCCGAGAGCTACATCTACGCCCTTCCATATGAGTACTATACAAAGTACGGCATCAGACGCTACGGCTTCCACGGCACATCACACAAGTATGTTGCCCGTCGCGCAGCCGAGATGCTGAACGTAAGTCTTGAGGATCTTAAACTCATCACATGCCACCTTGGAAACGGAGCATCCGTATCCGCCATCAAGCACGGAAAGTGCATCGACACTTCCATGGGATTCACACCCCTTGAGGGTCTGGTAATGGGAACACGTTCCGGCGACATCGACCCGGCACTGGTCACTTACATCAGAGAGAAGGAAAATCTTCCGCAGGGCAAGGCCAACGAGATCCTCAACAAGAAATCCGGTGTTCTTGGAATATCCGGAGTATCCTCAGACTTCAGAGACATCGAGGCCGCAGTTGAAGAAGGAAATGAGAGAGCAGCTCTGGCCCTCAAGGTCTTCGCTCACAAGGTGAGATTCTATATCGGAGCGTACATCGCTGAGATGAACGGCTGCGACGCCATCGTCTTCACAGCCGGAGTAGGTGAGAACGACATCACGATGAGAGAGCTGATCTGCCACGACCTTGGGAACCTCGGGATCAAGATCGATCCGCTGAAGAACAAGATCAGAGGCAAGGAGACCATCATCTCAGCTGATGACGCAAAAGTTAAAGCTCTCCTTATTCCCACCAACGAGGAGCTCATGATCGCAAGGGATACTTTCCAGATAGTAAAAAAGTTAAAGTAGGGGAAAATAATTGTTGACAAAAGCTTGTTCTTCAAGTACTATCTAGTAGTTGACGATTTGAACGGGCCAGGCCCGCAGGAGATAGAATAACACAACAGGAGGTGTTAAGGACATGGCAGTACCTAAGAGAAGAACATCAAAGGCGAAGAGAAATTCCCGCCAGGCAGCCAACATGAAGATGGCAGCCCCCGGAATGTGCATCTGCCCTCAGTGCCATCAGCCCAAACTTCCTCATAGAGTTTGCCCCAACTGCAACTACTATGATGGAAAAGAGATCGTAGCTGAAGCGTAAAGTGTTTTCAAAAGGCAGGTCTTATGACCTGCCTTTTTGGACATGCTAGTGTGGCTCAATGGTAGAGCAGCTCATTCGTAATGAGCAGGTTGGGGGTTCGATTCCCTTCACTAGCTCCATGACATTAAAAGGACGTCCTGAAGGACGTCCTTTTAATGTCACAGAGACAGAGGGGAATCGAACCCGAAAGGGCATCCCTTTACAGTCCGTCAGGAAAACTGGTATAGGTTCCTTTCTCGTTTTCCGGTATGCCGTACTGTTTTTTTGCGAGAGCGATGGCTTTGATCAGGAAAGCCATGTTTCTTCCCAGGTTCCTCATTGTCTGCAGACCCTCTGCGTCCTTTTCCACATCCCCAGCGCTGAAGCCGTGTACCTCGTTCCAGTAGGTACTGGACACTATTGGCATACCCGAGATGGTAAAGTACTTGTTTATCTCGTCAAATGCAGAAGTTGATCCGGCTCTTCTTGACGAGACTACAGCTGCACCCACCTTCATGGTCTTGTCATAATCAGTGCTGTAATAGAGCCTGTCAAGCAGGGAGAGTATTGTTCCGTTAGAACCTGCGTAGTATGTGGGAGTTCCTACGACAAGTCCGTCCGCATCTCTGAATTTCAGTGCTATATCGTTGACTATATCGTCAAAGATACAGGACCCCTTCGATGCGCAGGTATTGCAGGAGATGCATCCTCTGATATCCTTATTTCCTACGTGTATGATCTCAGTTTCTATTCCTTCTTTGTTGAGTATGCAGGACACTTCCTTTAATGCTCTTGAAGTGCAGCCGTTAATGTGGGCACTTCCGTTTAACAGTAGAACTTTCATATGATCCTCTCTTTGGTCTCATCGGCGTACAAGTGTTTTACGCAAAACATTATAACACAGTTTTGTATAAAATTCCCGCAAGTATTATCACCGGATACCCTTCGATTGACTTGCCTCGTCCAAAATGGTATTATAGACACAGTAGTTCCCCTGCGGAAGCAGGGGAAATTTTGTAAGAAAGCAACAGGCTGAATATGAAAAACGCAGTAACTTTCGATCTTTTGAAAACAGACACCAGGACAAGAGCCAGACTGGGCGTTCTTCACACTCCCCACGGAGACGTGAATACTCCCGTTTTTATGCCCGTCGGCACACAGGCCACTGTCAAGGCCATGAAGCCTGAAGAAGTTGAGGATCTGGGCGCCGAGATCATTTTGGGCAATACCTACCATCTCTACCTGAGACCTGGTCATGATGTGATCAGGGAAGCAGGAGGCCTTCACAAGTTCATGAACTGGCACAGGCCGATCCTGACTGATTCAGGCGGATTCCAGGTCTTCAGCCTTGGCAAGATGCGTAAGATCAGGGAGGAGGGCGTGACTTTCCAGTCATACCTTGATGGTTCCAGGCATATGCTTTCGCCAGAAAAGTCCATCGAGATTCAGGAAGCCCTCGGCTCCGACATAATGATGGCTTTTGACGAGTGTGCTCCTCCGGATGCGGATAAGGAATACGTCAGAAAGTCTCTGGCACTCACAAACAGGTGGCTGAAGCGCTGCATCGATTCACCCTACGACTATGAGAAGCAGTCGCTTTTTGGCATCCAGCAGGGCGGCATGTTCAAGGATCTCAGAAGGGAGAGCACCGAGTTCATCGCTGACCAGGATCTCCCCGGATATTCCATCGGCGGTCTGTCGGTGGGCGAACCCAAGGAGGTCTTCATAGACATGCTGGACGACTGTCCGGACATGCTTCCCAAGGAGAAGCCCAGATACCTTATGGGCGTAGGTTCTCCCGACTATCTCTTCGAAGGAGTCGAGAGAGGTGTGGACATGTTCGACTGCGTGCTTCCCACCAGGATCGCGAGACACGGCCTGGCCATGACTTCCCATGGAAGAGTCAACATAAAGAATCATCAGTACGAGAGGGACTGGGAGCCGCTGGACAATGAGTGCACATGCTATACCTGCAGAAACTACTCCAGAGCATACTTAAGGCATCTGTTCAGATCTGACGAGATCCTCTCATCTATGCTTCTTACAGAGCATAACCTGCATTTTCTGGTGAATACCATGAAAAATATGAGAGAAGCCATCGCAGAGGACAGATTCCCCGAATACAAGAAGGAATTCTATGACAAATATGGTAAATTCTGAAAAACCGATATGCCCCCACAGTGAACTCTGCGGGGGCTGTAAATATCAGGGTATTCCCTATGAGGAACAGCTGAACAAAAAAGAAGAGTACGTGAACAGGCTCCTGGAGAAGGCCGGGGTCCATCCCTTAAAGAAGGATCCCATAGAGGGCTGTCCGGAGATCTATGCCTACAGGAACAAGATGGAGTACACCTTCGGCGACTTGGTCAAGGGCGGCGAACTCACTCTCGGCATGCATCTTGCGGGCAAGTACTGGTCCATCGTGACCACAGATCAGTGCCAGCTGGTACATCCGGACTTCAACAAGATCCTCGATGCGACACTGGTATTTTGCGCTGAGAAGGGCTACCCGAGATTCGGCAAAAAATTCCACGACGGGCTCATGCGCAACCTGGTGATCAGAAGAGGAGTCCGCACCGGCGAGCTTCTGGTCAATGTGGTGACAGCTTCAGATGAAGCCTCCGGGTATGTTTTTGACCAGGATGGCTTCAGGGACATGATCCTGGAACTGGACCTGGAAAACGAGGTCGTCGGTATCATGAGGACCGTGACGGACAAGGCCGCTGATGCCGTGATAGCCGACGATGTCAGGATCCTTTTCGGCAGGGACTTCTACATGGAAGAACTGGTTGGCCTCAGATTCAAGGTGGGGGCGTTCAGCTTTTTCCAGACCAACATCGATGCAGTGGAGAGACTTTATACGGAGGCGGTCGGCCTGATATCTGACCTGGAGGGTAAGGAGGTCTTCGACCTGTATTCGGGCACCGGCACCATCTCCCAGATCATGGCATTAAGAGCAAAACATGTGACCGGCATCGAACTTGTGGGCGAGGCTGTTGAGGCAGCTAAGAACAACGCCGCACTCAACGGGCTTACCAACTGCGACTTCTTCGAGGGAGACGTTTTCAAGGTGCTGGACGAGCAGGTTGAAATCATGCCTGACTTGATCGTCTGCGACCCTCCGCGTCCCGGCATAGGATACAAAGCCCTGGAAAAGATCTGTTCATACGGCGTAAACGAGATAGTCTATGTGAGCTGCAACCCGAAGACCCTTGTAAGTGACCTGGTTTTCTTTGAGGCCAGGGGATACAAGGTCATGTATCTTAAACCTTTCGATAACTTCCCGTTCACCAGCCACGTGGAGACGGTATGCTGCTTGTACCACCAAAAGAAGGATTTTATATCAGTGCAGTATGAGCCCAAAGATGCAGAGTATTTGAAATAATATATTAAAGCGGAAGATCTAAGTTTGCGGAGGTATATATGAAACTTGATTTTTACTATTTTTCCTATCAATGCCCACTAAACGATGACATGATTCGACTGTTGAATGAATACAAGGACAGAATTGATATTTGCCTTCATGATATGGTTGAATCGAAATCAGCTGGCTGAGCTATTCGGCAGAGATATTAAAACCATTGGAAAGCATATCGGGAATGCTTTGAAGGAAGAGCTTGAGCCGTCAACTGTCGCAAAATTTGCGACAGTTCAAAATGAAGGCTGAAGAGCTGTCACCAGTGAAATTGAATACTACAATCTCGACATGATCATCTCTGTCGGATATCGTGTCAAGTCAAAGCGCGGCGTGGAATTTCGTCGCCGGGCAAACAATGTATTGAAGCAATATGTCATGCAGGGATATGCAGTCAATCAAAAGCGGTTAAGTGATCTTGGCAGTGTAGTGAAGCTGCTAAAGCGAACTGAAAATTCTCTGGACGCTAAACAAGTACTGACTGTTGTGGAAAGATATAGCACAGCGCTGGATCTTTTGGATTCCTATGACCCTCAATCGCTGCAGCGACCAAAGGGCAATTCCGCCACATACCATCTGACATATGAAGAGTGCAGACAGGTAATTGACAGCATGAGATTTGGAGAAGAATCAGACCTTTTCGGTCTGGAAAAAGATGATTCATTCAAAGGCAGCATCGGAAACATTTACCAGTCTTTTGCAGGGAAAGAAATCTATCCGAGTCTTGAGGAAAAAGCCGCGAATCTTCTATACTTTGTCACCAAGGATCACAGTTTCGCGGATGGAAATAAAAGGATCGCCGCTACGATGTTCCTGTATTTCCTCGATAAAAAATGGTATCCTTTTTGCCGATGGAGAAAAACTGATCGACGACCACACGCTTGTCGCGTTGACAATTATGATCGCGGAATCCAGACCCGAAGAAAAAGGAATCATGATAGATGTGATCATGAATTGCATTGCCTGAAACGGAATAACTATTGGGTGGTACACATTGATTATTCGTCCATTATTTAAGTATAATTGGACGAAAAGAAGCGGTCCGGACGAAAGGAGATATCATATTATCTCTCACTGCAGTAACCGGATGTCAGCTGTAACTGTACTATGATCCGAACGGGGCAGGGCCATGGATCAGACAGCCATTTTAACAGGCAACATATTCAGCTTATGTGCAATGATAACGGACTCCATAAGCAAAAAAAAAAAAGCATGAGGAGATAATGGCGATACAGATCGTCAGCCAGTTTTTCTACGGGGCTTCTTCCATCGTTCTGAAGGGCTACAGTGCCACCGTGCAGAATGTGATGGCAGTTTTCCGCAACCTTGCGGCCATGAAGAATGTGAAGAGCAAGGTCCTGGAGTGGACTCTGGTCATGTCCGGAGTGATCCTTGGGATCATATTCAACAACAGGGGCCTTCTGGGGTGGCTTCCCATCGTTGCCAATTTCGAATAGTCCGTTGCGGTCTTCAAGTTTAAACACAATGAGAAGGCTCTCAAGATCGCATTTATCATCAACATGCTGATGTTCGCGGTCTTCAGCTGGGTGATACGGAATTATGTGGGGGTTATTTCCAATACGATAGTGGCGGTAACAACTCTTACATCCATATTGAATGGCGCAAAAGACAAGGACCGGTAAACATATTTAGCGCAGTACATCATTGTCAGGAATTGTACAAAGGTTTTTACGGAGCATAGGCGGGCAGGTCCACGCTATCATTCCGGACCTTCTGTGACCTGATCACTGAATATTTTATTATTGGAAACGCATCTTACAGAAAGGAAAGATCCGGACTATGTTGTTGATCCCGGCATTATTTGTAAGTCTTATTCCTGTATTCATACTCTACCTCTGGTTCAGGAACCGACTGAAGAAGGGGGACGAAGGATTTAAAACGGCCTGCAAAAGGGCTCTGAAATATGGTTTTCTCACCGTAATTCCTGTCATGCTGTTCTCCGGGACCAGCGCGCTTATCCTGAGACTTACGGGGCTGCGTGAAACTCATCAGCTATTATATATCGTCTTATACAACTTCATCGTTTTCGCTCTTTCGGAGGAGATATCCAAGTTCCTTTCCTTCAGGCACATGATGAAGAAGACCGATTATCCGTTTTCCTGGCTTGATGTTACAGTTCTCATGACCATCGTAGGTATCGGCTTTGACATCTTTGAGAGTGCGGTCTACGCCATCGGTTCCAGTCTGCCGGTGATCCTGGTGAGGGGGATATGCCTTCCCCATGTCGGCTACGGGTTCCTTACAGGATATTTCTACGGAAAGGGTCTTAAGAACGGAGAACCTGCACAGAAATGGAAGGGCCTGGCCCTGGCCTGGCTGATTCACGGCATGTACGATCTGTCTCTTAAGGATGAGTTCCTTGCCATAAATGATAACCTGATATTCGTACCTTTCCTTCTGGTACTCGTGGACATAATTCTTGTGCTGCTGCTCATCAGATTCGCCGGGAAGGCCGTGGGCCGGGAGGAATGCACAGCACCTCTCTTTCAGGGCCTGGGATCTTCAGTTCAGGAAACAGCAAAAGATCAGATCGAAAGAATAACTGAATATGAGAAGCTTTTCGACGAAGCATCCGGACTGATCGAAAATAAATGTCTGAACGGAAGGCTGGCGGATATCATCGGGACCCTGGAAGCATATTACACAGGAGGCCTCTGGAGAAGGGATCTGGAGGACGATGAGGAAGGTAAGATACCGGAAGATCTGAAGAGAGGTATCCTCTCTCAGGACGGGATCTATGACCTTCTTACGGACTACGATGAATTAAAGAGTTCCGCAGTTATGGAAACTCCCCGGCTGATACTCAGACCCTGGGAGGAGTCCGATGCGGAAGAGTGCTTCAGATACGCAAAAGATCCCCAGGTCGGACCCATAGCGGGCTGGCCCGCACACACCAGTGTGGAACAAAGCCTCAGAGTCATTAAAGAAGTCCTCATGGTCCCCGAGACATATGCCATAGTCCTTAAGGAGACCGGACTTCCCGTTGGGTGCATAAGCATTAAACTCCACAACGATATTGCCAAAGAGGATGACGAGGGAGAACTTGGATTCTGGATAGGCGCTCCGTATTGGGGGCAGGGACTCATGACGGAGGCTGCAGGGAAAGTCATACGCCACGGTTTCATAGATCTTGGACTTGAAAGGTTTTGGTGCGGGTACTATGAAGGAAACGAAAGGTCCGGGAGGGTCCAGGAGAAACTGGGGTTCAGATCCCACAGCGTGATAGAGGAGGCGAACGTGCCGCTTCTCGGTGAGACCAGAAGAGAATATGTAAACCTTCTGACAAAAGAGGACTGGTCTTCAGACCCTGTGCAAAAGTCGACTGTATAATCAAATTCCTTAATGATATATTATATGTAATATTTTACAGTGATCTTCCGCACAGATGTTTTGCGGGAAATTTAACGGGTTATTTTACTTGATACAGGAGGTACCTATGGAATACTCACAGGCAAATACCGCTCTTTGGAATCCGATCATACAGTTTGGGATCATCGCCATTCTGATCTTGCTGGCCAACGTCCTGAGACGCAAGCTTCCTTTCATTCGCAAGACTCTCATGCCCACTGCTGTCCTTGCAGGTTTTCTGATGCTCATCATCAGGCAGACAGGGCTCCTCAGGATGGATACGGATTTTCTTGAGATGCTGACATACCATGCTCTAGGCATAGGATTCATCGCCCTGACTCTAAGGATCCCCCGGAAGGGAAGCGCTAGCGGCGGGCTCATAGGTTCCAAGAGCGGAGCCCTCATAGTAAGCACCTATCTGGTACAGGCACTGACAGGCCTTGTGATATCAGTGGCTTTGGCCTTTACGATAATGCCGGGTCTTTTCAAGGCCAGCGGAATACTGCTTCCGATGGCCTACGGGCAGGGTCCCGGTCAGGCTAACAATATAGGATCTACCTATGAGGCTCTGGGTATGGCCGGAGGACGTTCATTCGGATTATCTCTTGCAGCCGCCGGATTCCTCTGCGCCTGCATCGTGGGAGTGATCTTCCTGAACATCTATGACAGGAAAGGGATCATCACGCACTATGACGTGAGAAACGAGCTTTCGGGCTCTGTTACCATAGATACCTTCCAGGATCACAACGAGATCCCTATCTCGGAATCAATTGACAAGCTGAGCATCCAGGTAGCCCTCATTGCCGCGGTCTACCTCATGACATATCTTCTCACATGGGGGATCACCGCGGGGCTGGATATGATCTCACCGGGCGTGGCATCCACCGTGAGCACGCTCCTTTGGGGCTTCAACTTCATCCTGGGTTCCCTCATCGCCATGATCGTCCGCAGGGCCTTCAAAAGCTTCAGGAACGTTAAATGGATGAACAGGCAGTATCAGAACAGCTATCTGCTGAGCCGCATTTCAGGCCTTGCCTTCGATTTCATGATCGTGGCAGGCATAGCAAGCATCAATATCAGCGACCTCAAGGGCTACATCCTTCCGTTCCTGCTCATGGCTGTGCTGGGAGGCGTGGTCACATTCATTTATCTCAAGTATATGTGCAAAAGGATATACCCGGACTATCCCTACGAAGGATTCTTTTCAATGTACGGCATGCTGACCGGGACCATTTCCTCCGGCGTGCTTCTCCTCAGGGAAGTGGATCCTGAACTGAAGACCCCCGCAGCAAGCAACCTGATCACAGGAAGTTCCTTCGGCATCCTCTTCGGTGCCCCGGTGCTCCTTCTGGTGTCCCTGGCGGCCAGAGGCGACGTGATGCTGCTCATCACATTCGGCGTCATCATAGTATACCTTGTACTGCTCCTTCTCTATATTTTCCTTGTGGGAAGCAAAAGATCGGCTAAGACAGATGAATGATATGATGAAAAGGGCATGCCGGAGCCGCCTTAATTATGCCTGAAGGCGGGATGGGGCTGATATGAATAAGGTAACCAAAAGTCCGCATATTCCGTTGTGCGGGCTTTTACATTTTTTGCGATATGATGTTGACAGCAGTTATATACTGTTATACACTGTTTATAGCATAAGACAGGAGAGATCTTAAGATGCAGATAATTATCGATACGTCGTCCATGACGCCCATATATGTGCAGATCGTGGACTTTGTAAAAAGGTATATAGCTTCCGGTGTCCTTAAGGAAGGAGATATTCTTCCGTCAGTGAGGACTCTGGCGCGGGAACTTAAGATCAGCGCTCTCACTGTGAAGAAAGCGTACGATGTGCTGGAAGAGGAGGGATTTACGAGCACGGTCCACGGCAAGGGCACCTTCGTGAAGGCCCGGAACACTGCTCTAATTAAGGAAGAGCAGGTCAGGGAACTGGAGGGCGACATCGAGCGTATTCTGGAGAAAGCCGGGAGGTATGGCATAGAACAGGATGAGCTGAGACAGATCTTCGAATTATTAGCTGAGGAGTAATTGATATGCTTGAACTTGAACATGTAAGAAAGACATACCCATCCTTCGAGCTGGATGTTTCCATGAAGATACCTGAGGGAAGCATAGTAGGGCTGGTGGGAGCAAACGGTGCGGGAAAGAGCACCACCTTCAAGGCCATACTTCACCTGATCAGGGCAAGGAGCGGTTCCATAAAGATCTTCGGCGCCGAGACTCTGGGAAGAGCCCTTATCCCAAAGGAAAAAGAGCGGATGGGAGTGGTGCTCTCGGATTCGGGATTTTTCTTTTATCTTACTGTGCCGGATGTTCTGAAGATACAGCATGCTATGTATCCCGGATTTGAAAAGGAGAGGTTCCTTAAGCTTTGCAGGGAGATGGATCTTCCCATGGACAAGCAGATAAAGGACTTCTCCACAGGAATGAAGGCCAAGTTAAAGGTCATCGCGGCAGTCTCACACAAGGCGGATCTTCTGATCCTGGATGAGCCCACTGCCGGTCTTGACGTTATTGCAAGAGACGCCATACTGGATCTTCTGAGGAGCTATCTGGAGGAAAGGGAAGGTGCTTCCGTTCTCATAAGCTCCCACATTTCCGCGGACCTGGAGAGCATCTGTGACAGCCTGTATCTCATTCATAAAGGTCAGATACTGCTCAATGAGGATACGGATGTTTTGCTGTCTGATTACGCGGTGCTGAAGCTTACGGATCAGCAGTACCAAGGTCTCGACAAGGAGCATATATTCCGCGTGAAGGAAGAAAAATACGGATGGAAGTGCCTCACAGACCAGAAGCAGTTCTACATTGACAATTGCCCTGAAGCGGTAGTGGAGAAGGGCAGTATAGATGATCTGATCCTCATGATGGTAAAGGGGGAGGAAGTGAGATGAAGGCCTTATTATTGAAAGACGTGTTGATGCTCGTGAAACAGAAAAAGACCATGCTCATTGTGATCATCATAGGACTTATGTACGCATTCATGGACTTAGGTACCTTCGGAGTCATGTTTCTCGGCATGATGTGTATGATCATGGCCATCAGCACCATCTCATACGATGAATTCGATAACGGAAATCCCTTCCTGTTCAGCCAGCCATTTACCAGAAAACAGTACACTATAGAGAAATACCTGCTGGCAATACTCGGAAGCATTGCGGGATGCCTGATAGGAAGCGTACTGACTTTGGCCGGCAGTCTTATAAGGCGTCAGGAAACTGAATTGGGGCTTATTATGGCCATATTCGGAGGGTCTGTGCTGCTGTTCGGAATGATAAGCTCCTTTATGCTCCCCATGATGCTTAAGAACGGCGCCGAAAAGGGACGTAACAGCGCGTATCTGGTGTTCGGCGTGATATTCATCGGCGTGATCCTCATTGAAAGGATCCTTCCGTTAAACACAAAGGAGTCTCTCCTGAGCGCTTTGGAACACATATCTCCTTTCGTCATCATTTCTGTCATCGTGCTGGCGGTGACCCTGGCGATGGTGATATCCTGCCGTATCAGTATCGGATTCATGGAGAAGAGGGAGTTTTGATCCTGAATAAGTGGACCTCTGTTCTCTGCTTCGCGGGATATGGGGCAGAGTATTTTTTTCACTGCTGTCTTCGCGATCACGCCGGGACAGTATGTTTCTCTCATCATATATTGCGGGTTCAAGCACAGAAAGATACGGCCAAAGCAAGATAATCAGCGATTCTACGATACGTAGGGTGCATTTCTTGATGATCACCCTTAGAATGAGGGTGCAGACATCAAAGGAGGTGCAGAAATGGATGCAATAAAAACAGGAGATTTTATCAGGGAACTCAGGAAGGGCATGAATATGACCCAGCAACAGTTCGCCGAGGAGCTTCACGTTTCCGACAAGGCGGTCTCCAGGTGGGAGACCGGAAGGGGAATGCCCGATATCGGAAACATGGAGGATATCGCCAATACCTGCGGAGTCACAGTAGCTGAACTTCTGAAAGGGGAGAAACTCACGGGCAATGTGACTGAGGAGGATGTTAAAGAGGCGTCCGCCGTAAGCTTCACCATGGCAAAAGAGTTCGTCAACAGAAAAAAGTGGCTGGATCTGGCAGCAGGATTTCTTATCGGAGCCATCATACTTCTTCTGGCAGTGGTCCGCCTGTCCAGTCCCGCTCCGGTCACAGGGGGCAGAGAGCTGATCTCAGTTGAGAAACTCTCCGGGAACGTGCTGGTGGCTGTCATGGATGATGGACTTGCAGGATATGAGGTGAGCAGGGTCACAGACCCTGAGTCAGGGCTCGATTATGTTTTCATCAGCGGATACGAGACAGTCTGGAACACCATGGCAGGAAGCCGTGAAACTATCCTGGTGCCCCTGGGGAGAGAAGACAGTGTGGACTACGTGTTCTATTATCCGGGTGAGGATGGGGACATACCGATCTGGAAGAACGATGCCGCGCCGGAGATGTCCGAGGGCGTTGAGACTCTGCCCAGGCTTGTGTACAACTTCTGGATCATCGCTTTCGCAGTTCTTGGGATCACAGGGCTGGTATTCTGCTTTGTAAACCGCAAAAAATACTACTTCCCGACTGCTCTCAGGATCACGATGGTGCCGGTTGCTCTTGCGATCAGCATGCTGGCAGTGCTGGCAGGAAGCTTCGGGGTGGTCTACGGGGCACCCTACTATCTGTCGGGCATACTGCTTCTCAGTGTTTTGCTATATTTATTGTTCATAATTATTTACACTTTGTATGGACATAAAAGAAAGATATGATACAATGAATCCGTGCCCCGGGGCACGGATGATTTTTTATGGAGTGATACGCTTTAAAAATGAGACTTAATGAACTTAAGACCGGAGGATCGGCAATAATAGAAACAGTTGGAGGAGAGGGTGCTTTAAGGCAGCATTTCCTCGACATGGGAGTGATCCCGGGAACCGCAGTGACCATGGTCAGGCTGGCGCCTTTGGGAGATCCCATGGAACTCAGGATAAGGGGTTATGAACTGACACTCCGTCTGGCTGACGCAGAGAACATTGAGATAACGCCTGTGGAAAGCGCGGAGGAGCCGGAGGAGCCGGACAGGGAACAGAAGCGCAAAAGATCCGAGCACCCCGCCATTGGCGAGCCCGGGATCCATCACGTAAAAGGCGTCAACGAACCTTATCCTGACAGTCATATGCTGACCTTCGCGCTGGTGGGCAACCAGAACAGCGGCAAGACTACGCTTTTCAACCAGCTTACAGGAGCAAACCAGCATGTGGGGAACTTCCCCGGGGTGACTGTGGACCGCAAGGACGGTGTGATCAGAAACTATCCCAATACCCGGATCACCGATCTGCCGGGCATTTATTCGATGTCCCCTTATACCAACGAGGAGATCGTGTCCCGCAACTTCGTACTTCAGGATAAACCTGACGCTATCATCGACATAGTGGACGTTACCAATATAGAGCGCAACCTTTACCTTACCATGCAGCTCATTGAAATGGACAGGCCTATGGTGGTGGCCCTGAACATGATGGATGAGCTCACCGGAAACGGCGGACACATCGATGTGAACGCCATGGAAGCCGCTCTGGGCGTGCCTGTGGTACCCATATCGGCCGCAAAAAATCAGGGCGTGGACGAACTCATCACCCACGCTGTCCATATCGCTAAATACCAGGAAACTCCTATAAAACAGGACTTTTGCTCCCAGGACGATCACGGAGGAGCCATTCACCGCTGCCTTCACGCGGTTGAGAACCTCATAGACGACCACGCTTCAAACGCCGGTCTTCCTCTTCGCTTCGCCGCTGACAAGGCGATAGAAGGGGACCAGATGATCCTGAACCAGCTGGGACTTGATCAGAACGAACTGGAGACGCTGGAGCACATAACCATCCAGATGGAACGTGAAAGGGGACTGGACCGCAGCGCATCCATTGCGGACATGCGATATACCTTCATCGATAAAGTATGCAAAGACAGCGTCACCAAACCTCATGTAAGCAAAGAGCATGAACGCTCTAAGAAACTAGACTCTATCCTTACCGGAAAGTGGACAGCCATACCTCTGTTTATCGTGATCATGGGACTGGTTTTCTTCCTGACCTTCAATGTGGTGGGAGCCTGGCTCCAGAGGCTTCTTGAACAGGGCATCGACTGTCTCACAGACTGGGTGGACGGGATCCTTACCGCGGGGAATGTGAACGAGGCTGTCCACAGCCTTATCATAAAGGGAATATTCGAAGGAGTAGGGAGCGTTCTCAGTTTCCTTCCCATTGTGGTGGTCATGTTCTTCTTCCTGTCAATGCTTGAAGACAGTGGCTACATAGCTCGCGTGGCATTTTTTATGGATAAGATGCTCCGAAAGATCGGTGTGTCAGGAAGGAGCATAGTGCCGCTGCTCATCGGTTTCGGCTGCTCTGTGCCTGCAGTCATGGCAACAAGGACCCTTCCAAGCGAAAGGGACAGGAAGATGACCATCCTGCTCACCCCATATATGAGCTGTACCGCCAAGCTTCCCATATATGCGTTCTTCGTAAACGCGTTTTTCCCGGGACATGGCGGGCTCATCATGACCGGACTGTATCTTCTCGGGATCGTCATGGGCATACTCGTAGCCTTCCTGTACAAGGGTGTTTTGTTCAAGGGCGAGGCTGTGCCGTTCGTAATGGAACTTCCCAACTACCGTCTTCCGGGACTTGGCACCACTGTCCAGCTAATGTGGGAGAAGGCGAAAGACTTCCTTCAGAGAGCATTTTCCGTCATACTCATCGCAACCATCGTGGTATGGTTCCTCCAGAGCTTCGATATCAGGATGAACCTTGTGGAAAACTCCCAGGACAGCATCATGGCTATGATAGCGGGCGTATTCGTTCCGCTCTTCAAGCCTCTGGGCCTTGGAGACTGGCGGATCGTCACAGCTCTGATTTCAGGATTCATGGCCAAGGAAAGCGTGGTATCCGCTCTTGAGGTGCTCTTCGGGGCAGAGGGAGGAGTAGCCGCGGTGATAACACCTGTGGCTGCAGGAAGCCTTTTGATATTCAGCTTGCTATACACTCCATGCGTTGCAGCCATAGCATCGGTGAAACGTGAACTTGGAAGAGGATGGGCCGCGGGAGTTGCGGTGTGGCAGTGCGTGGTGGCGTGGACAGCCGCCTTTGTGTTCACGGTCATCATGGCTGTGTTCTGAGAGACCCTGAACTTAGACATGAAAAAGGAGGGCATCAATAACCCTCCCAGTAGATCTCAAAGAAATTGTAGTAGAGATCATAGTTGATGTAAGTGTATTCCTTGCCTTCCCGGTTGAAGTACTGGATCAGCATGTTCAGGTTCTTGTCATCCCCGTCATCAGGAGGATCCACTGCGAATATGTTCATCTTCGACCCATCGCCGAACTCGAAATGCACTTCGCGGATGTGTTCATATTCGTTTACATCCACCACCTTCCCGGCACCGTGGTTTACGATCACTTCGTAGATGAAACTTCCAAGATCTGCCGGGAATTTATCTTTTTTTGCCTTATCTACGGTGCAGCAGGTGAGGGAGTGATTCTCTCTGGAATACATGAAGCTTTCCTGCAGATCCTCCTTGTAGAAATGGTAGTCGATCATGTATTTCAGGGGAAAAGATATTGCTGTGAAGAATATGACGAAGGCCGCTATTACGGCCGCGATTATCCGCTTTAGCCTTTTGTCTGTGTATTTACTTGGATCAGCCATTACTGCCCCTTTATCAGAATAGTTATATTGCGTTACATCTCGTATAGGATACATTAAATACATAAAATTTGCAAGTCTCTCGGTTTACAGACGGCAGGTTTTAAAGTATAATGCAAATGAAGTTATTGTTTGGTTAATAACAGGAGGTGATGTTTATGGTGCAAATGTATAAGTGCGACATATGCGGCAATATCTTTATCGTAGGATATAACGCAGGACCCGTTCCCGTATGCTGCGGACAGCCCATGAGACTTATTACTGCCAATACAGAGGAAGCTGCTTTCGAGAAGCACATTCCGTGTGTTAATGTGGACGGCGATACCGTTGAGATCATGGTCGGGGAGGTTCCTCATCCAATGACTGAACCACACTATATCGCTTCGATAATGCTGGAGACAGACAGAAGCCTTCTTATCAAATATAACCGTCCCACCGACGAGCCCGGGACGACGTTCATAGTTCCTCCCGGAGAGAAACCGGTGGCAGCTTACGAATACTGCAATCTGCACGGACTTTGGAAGAAGGATATCTAAACTCTGATATTGACGGGATATGACGCAGAATCATCCGGTCCTACGGGGCCGGATTTTTCATGCTCCTTGTTGATTTGAGGAGGGCGGGGGAGTATAATTTTTTGCGGGAGTCATTGAGGCAGAGTGCCCGGAAAGGATGACCATGAACGAAAAGCGTGAGATCTTTGAATCCATGCCGGTGCCAAAGGCGCTCAGAATGCTGGCGGGGCCAACCATAATCAGTCAGCTGATCAACCTGATATACAATGCAGTTGACGCAATATTCATCGGACAGACCGGAGATGCCTACAAGACAGCTGCGGTCACTTTGGCGTTCACCATATTCATGTTCAACACCGCCATCGGCAACCTTTTCGGTATCGGCGGGGGAAGCCTGATCGCAAGGCTTGCGGGAAAGGGCCACACCGAGAAAGCAAAGGGGATATCAGCCTTCAGTTTCTGGGGCTCCGTCGCCGCTGCCGCGGTATACTCTCTTGTGATATGGATATTCATGGATAAGATCCTCTATGGGCTTGGAGCTTCCGAGGACACCATAGTATTTGCCAGACAGTATGTGATGTTCGTGATAGTCTTCGGCGACATACCGCTCTTAATATCCCTTACGGCCGCCCATCTTCTGAGAAATACAGGATACTCCAGGCAGGCAAGCATAGGCCTTTCCGGAGGCGGACTCCTCAACATTGCCCTGGATCCGCTTTTCATGTTTGTGATCTTCCCGGACGGCATGGAGGTGGCAGGAGCTGCTGTTGCGACCCTTCTTTCCAATGTGATTTCCGCCGTCTACCTGGTGGCTGTCATAATAAGAGTATCAGATAAGGCTCCGATAAGTGTATCTCCACCGGAGATGAAACTCATCACAGGAAAGGATATCCGGGAAGTGTTCACAGTGGGAATGCCCTCGGCGCTGCTCCCGGGACTCTTCGATCTGGCAAATATTTTCCTCAATGCCTTAATGGCAATGCACGGTGACCTGCAGCTGGCAGCCATAGGCATAGTTATGAGGATAGACCGGCTGCCCAATGCCATAAACATCGGGATCTGCCAGGGAAGCCTTCCTCTTGTGGCCTATAATTACACCTCGGGCAACCATGAAAGGATGAACGAGGTGATCCGTACCTCAAGACGTTACGGGATCATCGTGTCGCTGGCGTCTTTTGCGCTTTTCCAGCTGGCTCCCGGAATACTCACCGGCGCCTTCATGAGCAGAGAAGCTGCCTCCGACCCGGCTATGGCGGAGGCCACCCTGGCATATGCCGTCAGGTTCCTTAGGTTGAGATCCATTTCATCCATATTTCCCATGCTGAACTACAACACCTCATACAACCTTCAGGCAGTGGGAGACGGAAGAGACACCTTCATCCACTCGGTGGTGAGGATCTTGGGATTCTATATTCCCATAATGTACCTTCTGGACATGTTAATGGGTGCTGACGGACTTGCGTTATCCTTCGCCATATCGGAGATGCTGTCCAGCATATTCGTGCTTTGGCTCTTCAACAGGTGGAAAAGAGACCACGTCCACAGCGGAATGAACTGATAATGCAAAAAATAAAAGAAGGACCGGATGCTCGCCAATGCGAGTCCGGTCCTTTTGCGGTTCTAAGTCCGGTAGCTGAACATCCTGACAAGTTGTATGATCTCCTTTATCAGGTCATACACCACACCTATCCCTAATATACCTGCAGTGAACAGGTAGAGGATACCCATGCCGATCCTGCCGTCCATGAACTTGTGGGCACCAAGTATGCCGAAGAGGACCGTTATTACCAGCTTGATGATGAGCCAGATCTTCTGGTCCGGGGTGGGAGCGCCCATGGAGGGATCCCAGATCATGGAACTATGTTTTGAGCCTTTGCTTTTGGTGTAGGCATCGTAGTTATTGGTCTGCCGGGTCTCCCGCTGATCCTCATAGGCCGCAGCGTGACGCCTGGCAGCCTCTTCTTTCTGGGCTCTTATCCTGCCTCTTTCAAATTCATAGCCTGCCTGCTTGGCATCATCAAATCTGAAGTGCTCGGCCTCGTCATCCAATGTGAATATGGAATCGCAGTATTCGCACTTTATGCGTGTGCTGTCTTCGGGAACCATCATGGTGGCTCCGCAGTTTTCGCATTTGACCTGTACAAGTCTCATGTTCTCACCTTAATTAATTGCATCGGTAGTTTAGGTCATTATATCAGATTCCCGGGAAGGGTGGTATAATAATTTTAACACTTAGACCCGGAGGTCCATTTTAATGAAACATAAATTTAATTTGATGAAAGGTATAACTTCTGCTGTGTCTTTGATCCTCATCCTTTCTATAGTTTTTGCCTTTCAGGATGCGGAGCGTACATCAACATGGAAAGAAGTACGGTCATCGCAACGGATGTGACGCCCGAAGATTATCCGAAAGGCATTTCTGCTCTCGGACCCGGCTCCTGCCACATATACGACTATCAGTTCTACTACCGCAATCCGGAGGCCAACGTCATCCTGAGAGCGGAGAAGTGGATAGAGGTCAACGGCAAGGCAGCTGCGTGATAAATGGATCATCTGACCCCTCCGGGTACCTGGAGAGGTTTTTTTTGCGCAAAAAATGATTGACGGATACCCTTATGGGTATATTATTATATCATTAAAGATACCCCTACGGGGTATGACGGATCATTTACCACAGGAGAAATATGATGAGCGGAACAGAGATGAATTGCTGCCACCGCACAAAGGTGAGAGAGGACAAGGAATTCAAGGACCTGATGAACAGGCTCAAGAGGATCGAGGGTCAGGTCAGGGGGATCCAGCGCATGCTGGAAGAAAACGCTTACTGTCCAGAGATCATGGTACAGGTGTCGGCAGTAAACAATGCACTGAACAGTTTCAACAAGGTGCTCCTTGCAGAGCACATCCGGACCTGCGTGGTGGAGGATATCAAGGCAGGCCGTGAAGAGACCATAGACGAACTTACAGAGACCCTGAAGAAGGTAATGAAGTAGGAAAGGGGGAGGTACTGAATTGGAACAGTATAACGTAACGGGAATGAGCTGCGCCGCATGCAGCGCGAGGGTGGAAAAAGCCGTCCGGAGCGTGGATGGCGTGACAGACTGCGCAGTCAGCCTCCTTACCAACTCCATGGGAGTGGAAGGCACAGCATCCCAAAAGGACATAATTGATGCGGTTGTGAAAGCAGGATACGGGGCATCGCCCAAGGCAGCTTCCCGGGGCAAGGCCTCCGTAAACAGCATACAGGATCCCGGGGACAGCCTGAAGGATACTGAGACTCCGAAACTCGTAAAGCGGCTGGTGATCTCAGCTGCCATCCTGCTGTTTCTCATGTATTTCAGCATGGGAAACATGATGTTCGGATGGCCTGTTCCGGAGTTTCTAGAGAACCCTGTGGCCATGGCGCTTTTCCAGATGGTCATAGCCACTGTGATACTTGTAATTAACGGCAGATTCTTTACATCTGGAGTCAGCGCGCTGTTCCACGGCGGACCGAATATGGATACACTGGTAGCCATGGGCTCGGGAGCATCTTTCATTTATTCCCTGGTGGTGCTTTTCCTTATGATAGATGCCATGGGAAAGGGCGACACCGAGAGAGTCCACATGCTTCACATGGATCTGTACTTTGAGTCCGCAGCCATGATCGTGACGCTGATCACCGTTGGAAAGACTCTTGAATCCATGTCCAGGGGACGTACCACCAATGCTCTTAAGAGCCTTATGAAACTGGCACCCAAGACTGCTATGCTTGTCATAGATGAAGGAGAGAAGGAAGTCCCCGTTGAGAGCATTGAGCGGGGGGATATAGTTGCCATCCGCCCCGGAGAGAGTATTCCGGTGGACGGTATAATCGTGGACGGCATGACAGCTGTAAACGAGTCCGCCCTTACAGGCGAAAGCATCCCCGTTGACAAGCAGGAGGGAGATCAGGTCTCCCAGGCCACCCTGAACCAGTCAGGATTCATCAGGGTGAGAGTCAACCGGGTAGGCGAGGATACCGATCTCGCCAAGATAATAAAGATGGTGTCTGATTCTGCTGCGACCAAGGCTCCCATAGCCAGGATCGCCGACAAGGTGGCGGGAGTGTTCGTCCCCGCGGTGATCGGTATCGCGCTGGTGACACTGGCTGCCTGGTTGCTCTTAGGCAAGGACTTCAGCTTCGCCATCGCAAGGGCGATATCTGTTCTGGTAATCAGTTGCCCCTGCGCCATGGGACTTGCTACACCGGTGGCCATCATGGTCGGAAGCGGTGTAGGCGCAAAAAACGGTATTTTGTACAAGACTGCATCTTCCCTGGAGTGTCTGGGCAGGTCTCAGGTCATCGCCCTGGACAAGACCGGTACCATCACCAGGGGAGAACCCAGGGTAACGGATGTGATCCCGTCCTACGGAACATCCGAGTATGAACTTCTTCAGATGGCTGCCACGGTGGAGCAGGGAAGCGAACATCCTCTGGCAAAGGCTGTCATGGCCAAGGCCAGCGAGATCGAGACAGAGCCACTCAAGTATTCACAAGCTCTTGCCGGCAATGGCATCGAGGCAGTGACCAGAGACGGCAGGCTGCTTCTTGCGGGAAGTCTGGATTTCATGACGGGAAGGACAGACATATCAAGAGACATGCGTGAAAAGGCCGTGAATATGGCCAACGAGGGCAAGACACCCCTGATCTTTGCGGAAGAGGGGGACCTTATGGGCATGATCTGCGTTGCTGACAGCATAAAGGAAGATTCCCCGGGGGCCATAGACCAGCTTAAAGGACTCGGCCTCAAGGTGGTAATGCTTACAGGAGACAATGAAAGGACGGCAGCATCTATAGGCCGGGAGGCAGGTGTGGATGAGGTCATCAGCGGAGTGCTTCCGGACGGCAAAGCCAGGGTCGTCAGGGATCTTAAGAGATACGGCAAGGTCGCCATGGTGGGAGACGGGATCAACGACGCTCCGGCCCTTACGGAAGCTGATACGGGAATCGCCATAGGCGCCGGAACTGACGTGGCTGTGGACGCCGCAGACGTGGTGGTGATGAAGAGCAGACTGACCGATGTTGCGGCAGCTGTCAGGATGAGCAGGGCAACCATCAGAAACATCCATCAGAACCTGTTCTGGGCATTTTTCTATAATGCCATTTGCATACCCATGGCCATCGGCCTTTTCGGATTCGCCATGAAGCCGGTTTACGGAGCTCTGGCCATGAGTCTCTCCAGCTTCTTCGTGTGCATGAACGCGCTCAGGCTCAACAGGGTCAAACTTTACGACCCATCTCATGACAGGAAGATCAGACCCGCAAAACATGCGGATCTTGACGATACCAAAGATATTAACATATCAGACACAGTTTCAGACAAGGAGGATAAACTGATGAAGAAGACTTTGACCGTTGAAGGGATGATGTGTGAACACTGCGAAGCAAGAGTTAAAAAGGCTCTTGAAGCCGTTGACGGCGTGGAGAGCGCTGTTGCAGACCACAATATGGGAACAGCGGTGGTGGAGCTTTCCGGAGAAGTAGCCGATGATGTTCTCATAAAAGCAGTGGAGGATCAGGACTACGCAGTAAAGGGCATCGCATAATTCTGCGTCAAGGAAAAGACGGAGAGACGGCAGGCGGAGGTCTGCCGTTTTTACCGTGAGAAAGGGGGATTTTTTGCTGTATGCTTGAATTAAAGGGCGTGTGATGATATAGTAAAATAAGTTTATAATGCGATATCGGAGGTTAGTTTATGCAGCTCCTTGAGAGGGTAAAAAATTGCAACGGCTGCGGGGCCTGCGTGGTTCCCTGCAAGCAGATCGCAGTCAGGATGTATGACAGGGATTCCCGGGAGGCCATCGAAGTCCTTGAGAAGTTCAAAGAGACTCAGCCCATGGAGGGCAAAAAGAGAGTCGCAGTGGTGCAGGAGGGCGCCTGCGACAGGTGCAATGCCTGCGTGCTTTACTGTCCCATCTTTAACCCGGTGGAACTTCCGGTATTCGACGAATGGTATGAATTTTCCGATGATCTTGACGACCGGGACATGCCCGGACTCTACAGGAAGACCCTGCGGTCCGCAAGAGCGGGGAAGCATACTGAGTTTATCGGGACACTCTGCGAGATAGCCGCCCTCAAGTCCTTAAACGGCGATAAGATATCAAACAACCTGATCCTGAAGCCTCTGGCATGCACCATGGAGAAGAGGGACAGTGAACCGGTCTGCAGGGAATGCATGTTTTACGGCAAGGGGGATAAATGATCAGACCCATACTTGATGTTGCAAAAGAAATGAAAGAGATCTTCGGCCGCTACGAGCTCACGAAGAAGGAACTGAAGCGCACCGAAGACCTTATAGATAAGATCGAGAACCACAGGATGACCGTATCTGTCATCGGTCAGTTCAAGCGGGGAAAGAGCATGCTGGTGAATTCCGTTTTGGGAGACCGGATCCTTCCCATAGGGATCGTCCCGGTGACAGCGGTGGTCACCACCATCGATCATGGCGAAAGAGCCGCAAGGGTACGCTTCGATAACGGCATCGTGGAAGAGATTGCCTTCGAAGACATGGCATCCTATATCGACGAGCAGTCCAACAGCGATAACCACCTTAAAGTAAGGCAGGTCATGGTGTACAGCCCATCTGATTTTCTGAAGGACGGGATCACCCTGGTGGACACCCCCGGGGTGGGATCTGTCCATCAGAAGAACACCGATGAAGCCTATGCCTTTGTTAAGGAGTCCGATGCGGTGATATTCATGTTGTCCGTGGATTCTCCAATAAACCAGATCGAGGTGGATTTCCTTAAGAACGCCTCGGAATTCGCATCAAAGTTCTACTTTGTGGTCAACAAAATAGACCAGATAGACTCTTCCGACCTGGAAGCCTACGTGGGCTACTGTTCGACCCTCATCAAAAAACTCATGGGCACTGACGAGATCCAGCTCTTTACCGTAAGCGCAAAGACCGGGCAGGGAGTGGAAGATCTCAAGGAGGCCATCAGGTCCGACTGCGATACCAGAATGAGAGAGATCGTGGAGAAATCTGCAGTGCTCAAGATGAAGGACATAGGAAAGTCTGCGCTTTCCCAGATAATGCTCTACAGGACCACTCTTCAGATGACCCAGAGGCAGTTCGATGATACATTCTCGGAACTGGAGAAGACCTTCGATGATCTGAGAGGGGAAGCTGGAGACTATCTGGCGCATTTCAAGTCAGACCCCAGGATGCTGGAGGCTTGTCTGAACGACATCCGGAACAAACTTTCGGCTGTGGTCTCCAGACTCTTCAGAATAGATTATTACTATGACATATCCTCTGTAGATCTCTACAGGGGCGGCAAGGTGGACGAAGAGGGAAGACGGGACCTTTCAGAAGATTTCACCGATGCTCTGGAGGGTATCTTCAGCGAGCTGGAGAATACCGTAAGGACGGTCTTCATGTACAGGGAAGAGAACACCTACACGGTCACCCAGAGGATATATGACGTCAACAAGCTCACCAGGAGGCTGATCAGGCTCAGGACCGAACTGGAAAGGACTCCCGAGGAGCAGGCCAGGATCGACCGGGAACGTAAACCCGAATTTACCAAGGTTAACTGTGAGTGAAAAAAAGAAATACAAACCGGCCAGCAGATTCCTGTACTGGCTGTATGTGGGAGTCTTGGCGAGACTTTTCCTGAAGGTGAAACTGAAGACCGTCTTCGACAGGACCGGTCTGGAGGACCTGATCAGAAACGGCGGCCCTGCTTTAGTTTTGTCCTCTCACAATTCAAATCTTGACTTCCTCTTCGCAGGGGCGGAGCTTTATCCCAATGTGGTGACCTTCGTGGGAAGCCATCACTTCCTCACCAACAAGATCACCCGGCATTTCATCAAGGTGAGCCATACCATCACGAAGAAGATGTTTTGCGCCGACGTGAGCACCATTATCTCGATCATGAGGGCCCGGGACGCGGGACAGATCATCGTCCTCTATCCGGAAGGCAGACTGACCTGCTCAGGCAAGTCCGTGAAGATCACCGGTGGCACCGCGGAACTGGTGAAAAAACTGGGCATCGACGTGTACTGGCTGACACAGGACGGAGCCTATAAATCCGTACCCAAATGGGCAGGCATCAAGTTCAGGCCCGGCAAGGTGGTGGTCCACGGGGGCAGGCTTTTTGCGAAGGAAGACCTGAAGAGCATGTCCGTGACCGAGATAGGAGAGGCCATATCTTGCGCTCTTTATCATGATGAGGATAAGCTTCTGACAGATGTGGAATACAGATGCAAAACACCTGCAGAAGGCCTTCACGGCATCCTGTACAAGTGCCCTGTATGCAAAGAGACCTTCAGGATGACATCATCCGTGGACGTACTTAAATGTGAGGCCTGCGGCACTGAATGGAGGCTTGACAACAGATACGTGCTCCACGGGCCGGTGTTCGACCACATCAACGCATGGTATGACTGGGAGCAGGAGACCATTGATACCTCCGTTCCTATCGACAGTGAGGTAACAGTGGCCACTCCGGGTGAGGACGGTCTCCTTGTGAAGGATGCAGGGAAAGGATACTTCCATGTAGACAGAGATACCATTGCTTTCAAGGGAGAGGTCTTCGGGAAGCCCCTGGAGTTTGAGGAGAGCACCAGAGCCGTCACCGCTTTTCCCGCCAGCGTAGGGGATCACGTGTCCCTTTATTCGGGAAGAGTCCTTTACTATATCATGCCGGAGCCGGACAGGAAGGCTGCGGTCTATTGGGTCCAGTATCTGGACAAGGTGACAGAGGAAAGGGAAAAATCTGCGGCGTCAGGTGAGTGTAAGGCAGACCCTGAACCGACAAAGTAAGTGAAAGCCATGAGAACCGGTATATCGAGAGAAAAAATAGAAGAACTGGTATTCTACTACAGGGAGAAACTCATATACTTCATATACAGGTATGTGAAGGACCTGGATACGGCTGAAGACCTGGCAGAGGACGTGTTCGTGGAGCTTTTGCTCCATCCCGACAGATTCAAGGAGCAGTCTTCCGAGAAGACATATCTCTTTGCCATAGGCCGGAACAAGGCTGTGGATTTCATAAGGAAGAACAGCAAACTGACCCTTCTTAACGGAGCAGGGGACATCGACAGTGAAGAAGAGATGGATCTTCTCATGAGAAAGAGCAGGGAGGACATGGTGACTCTGAGATCTGTCGAGGGAGATCCGGAGGCGGAGCTCCTCAGAAAAGAGGACGCCGCAGAACTTCTGGACGCCCTGCAGAACATAAAGCCGGAATACGGAGAAGCGCTGAAGCTCAGGTATTTTGAAGGACTTTCCTATGATGAGATAGGACAGATCATGGATAAGGACCGAAAACAGGTGGAAAACCTGGTCCAGAGGGGAAAGAAGAGTTTGAGAGGGCTGCTTGAAACAGACAGCGCCGAGGGTTAAGGAGCAGAGAAAAGGGGAAAAAATGAAGAACGACAAGGAATTCGTGGACGCTGTCTACGAGAAATACAACAGAGCGAAAACCGAAGAGAAGAAGAGAGCCGCAAGGAGAAAGAGAACATGGGGCTATGTGGGCGCCGCAGCGGCATGCCTCATTCTTTTCGTTGGAATAATCGGAGTGAAGGAACTGAAGCCTGACAAGGGCATGGACGCTCAGAGAGCGCAGGATATTTCCGTGTATGAGGTGGAACAGGCTGATGGTAAGGCTGCAGAGAATGTGACCGATAATCCCGCACAGACTGCGGACGATCAGTCACCTGACAAGACACCTGGTGACGTGGAGATGAACGAGCCTTACATGACTGACCAGGGCCTTGTAAACGAGGTATTGTCCAGGCAGGGAAGTATCCGGGGGATAGAACTCAGCGAGTCTAAGGGAAGCAGCATTGAGAGCCTGTTCCTGACTGATCAGGCGGACATCTCCGCAGTGGTGGACTGGCTCATGAGCCACCAGGATGCTGCCATGAGCGAGGCCACGTTCTATTCCAATTTCAGCACAGGAAACATGCCTGATACGTATTTCGTCATGTCGGCCCAGTTCTCACAGGACCCGGCGGATTCAATCGACGTTTACATTGTGACAGACACCGCCCCCGGCTTCAACTGAAGAGAGGAAACATCAATGACAGATCTCCCGGCCTGACCGGGATGACATACATCAATTACGTTTAGGAGAGTGAAATATAATGAACAACAGATCTAATGTTAAAAAACTGATCGGTGTGATAAGCGGAAAGGGCGGAGTAGGCAAATCCTCCGTCACATCCATGCTGGCAGCCGCCACCCTGAAGAAGGGATATAAAGTCGCCGTCATGGACGCGGACCTTACCGGACCTTCCATTCCCCAGTCCTTCGGGATCAGTGAAAAGGCTTTCGGAACGGAAGAGGAGATCTGGCCGGTGGAGTCCAGGGGAGGCATAAAGATCATGAGCGTCAATTCTCTTCTCGAGAATGAGACAGATCCGGTGGTCTGGAGAGGACCTCTTCTTTCCGGAGTCATCGATCAGTTCTGGAACAATGTGATCTGGGAAGACATAGATGTAATGTATGTGGACATGCCTCCCGGAACGGGAGACGTGGCTCTCACCGTATTTCAGAGCCTGCCTCTGGACGGAATAATCATCGTGACCAGCCCTCAGCAGCTGGTATCCATGATAGTGCAGAAGGCGGTGAAGATGGCTCAGATGATGAACATTCCCATCATCGGCATCGTGGAGAACATGGGCACCTTCATCTGCCCGGAATGCGGCGCAAAGCACCATCTTTTCGGCCCCTCCAAGGTGAAGGACATAGCGGCTGAGTACGGTATCACCGAAGTCAGCGAACTTCCCATGGATATGGCCGTAGCCAGGGCCATGGACGAAGGCACCATTGAGGACGTGGACAGACCGGAACTTGACAACATGGTGGAAGCCTGCCTCAATGCGGAGAACCCCGGGAAGCATGACGGTTTCCTGTCATCCGCGAACTGCGACCACGACTGCAGCTCCTGCGGGGTGGACGGATGCGGCGACAGACAGTAAGCCGGAACGGATATTTTGAGCATGGATAAGATATTAATAAAAGTGTATTCCAAAAACGGGTCTGTACCCGTATATCAGACAGAGGGAAGCGCCGGGGCAGACCTTAAGGCCTGCCTTGACCAGCCTATTACCCTCATGCCCGGAGAGAGGAGACTGATCCCCACTGGGCTTAAGATCGAGCTTCCGGAAGGCGTCGAGGCTCAGATCAGGGCCAGGTCAGGACTTTCCATCAAGCACGGCATCACCATGATAAACGGCGTGGGCACTGTGGACAGTGATTACAGGGGAGAATGGAACGTTCCCATGGTGAACCTGGGGCAGGAGCCGTATACCATAAATGACGGTGACCGTATCGCCCAGGCAGTCTTTGCAAGATATGAGAGGGCTGAGTTCACACTGGTGGACAGCGTGAACGAGACCGAAAGAGGAGGCGGAGGCTTCGGCTCCACCGGAAAATAAGATGATCTTAAGAGAAGATATGGAAAAGAGAGAACTGGAGGTTCTTGACCATAAAGCCTGCAGATCACTGGATTCCAGAGGACGCCAGTATCCTGAGGAAAAGGATCTGGTAAGGACCGATTTCCAGAGGGACAGAGACAGGATCATCCACTCCAAGGCTTTCAGGAGGCTGATGCACAAGACCCAGGTCTTCCTGGCGCCGGAGGGGGACCACTTCAGGACCAGGCTCACTCATACCCTGGAGGTCAGCCAGATAGCTCGCTCCATCGCAAGGGCTCTCAACTACAATGAGGATCTCACGGAGGCCATTGCCCTGGGCCATGATCTCGGACACACACCCTTTGGCCATAACGGGGAGGATGTACTGAACAGGATCCATCCCGGAGGCTTCAGGCACAATGTTCAGAGCCTGAGGGTGGTGGATGTGCTGGAAGATAATCTCCACAGGCAGGGGCAGGGCATGAATCTGACTTATGAGGTCAGAGACGGCATCGTGAACCATACCGGACCGGATACGCCCTTTACTCTCGAAGGGCAGATCGTGCACCTGGCAGACCGGATAGCTTATATCAACCACGACATCGATGACGCGCTGAGATCAGGGGTCATCAGCTTCGATGACCTGCCAAGATCCTCCATAGAGCTTTTCGGAAGGTCACACAGAAACAGGATCAACGCTCTGGTCATGGATGCCATCGAATACTCTGACGGAAAGGACACGATCCTCCAGAGTCCGGATTTCAGGGAAGAGATGGACAACCTGAGACGTTTCATGTTCGAAAGAGTGTACCAGTCTCCTATAGTCAAGCGTGACGAAGACCTTCAGAAGGTGGAGACGGTGATCGAGACGCTTTACGGCTACTATTCAAAGGACATTTCAAGACTTCCCGAGGATCTCAGGAGCATAGCGGAGAGAGACGGCGCCGGCGAGGCCGCAAAAGATTATGTGGCCGGCATGACCGACAGATTCGCTCTCGCGAAATTCGATGAACTGTTCGTACCCATAGGGTGGAAATAATTTCCTCCCTATTTTAAATTAAAAAAAGGAAATCGGATTTTTTGGGGTACATGATAACAGATAGTGGTCTGATCGTGATCACACAGTGATTTGGGGGATAACAAGTATGGCTCAGAGAACTTCCGGCGTCACAGCCGAGGAGCTTAAAGACCAGCTTAATATCGTTGACGTGATAAACAGGGTCGTTCCTTTGAAGAGAGCAGGTTCCAACTATAAGGGGATCTGTCCTTTTCACAACGAAAAGACCCCTTCTTTTATTGTCTCCGAACAGAAGCAGATATTCACCTGCTTCGGCTGCGGAGCGAGGGGCGACGTCATCGAATTCACCAAAAAGTATTATAACCTGGATTTCGTGGAAGCCTGCGAGAAGCTGGGCCGGGAAAACGGCATCGAGGTGGAATTCAGGAAGGGCACGGAGAACAAGAAGCGGGACCGTTACCTAAGCCTGAACCGCACAGCCGCAAGATATTTCTGCAAAACGTTTTTTGAGGCGAAGAATCCGGGGTATACATATATGAGAAACCGCGGCATGGATGACGCCACCCTGACCAGGTTTGGCGTGGGCTATGCTGACCCGGAATGGGACTCCCTTACAAAGTACATGAAGAGCAAGGGAGCTTCCGACGAAGAGCTCATTGAGCTGGGGCTCTCGTCCAGAGCACGGGACGGAAGGCTTTACGACAAATTCAGAAACCGTGTCATGTTCCCCATAATCAACACTTCCGGATCTGTCATAGGCTTCGGAGGCCGCAAAATAGACGAGAAGGATGAACCCAAGTATCTGAACTCTCCCGAAAATCCGGTATTCCTCAAAAAGAACAATCTTTACGGCCTGAACACTGCCAAACAGGAGGTGGGGGACGGCAAGCCTGCTGTCATCGTGGAAGGGTACATGGATGTCATGGGTCTTTACAGATACGGCGTTAAGAATGCCGTGGCATCCCTTGGAACGGCCCTTACGGAAAACCAGGCCAGGCTCATCAGAAGATATACCAGGGAGGTCGTCCTCTGTTATGACGCGGACAATGCCGGCATAAACGCTGCCTTGAGAGGCATCGATGTGCTGGGCGCACAGGATCTGAAGGTGAGAGTATTCCACGTGGAGGACGGCAAGGACCCTGACGAATTTGTGAAGATCCACGGAAGGGACGCGTTCCTTGAGCTGGCCCGCAAAGCCCCGCCTGCCACACAGTATAAGCTGGAGAATGCGGCAAAGGGAATGGATCTGGACACGGAAGAGGGCAAGCTGGAATATCTCAGGCGCGCAGCGGCCATACTGAAGGCACTGAGCCCGGTGGAAAGAGATATCTACGTCAAGTCTCTCTCTGAGAAGCTGAAGGTCTCAGAAAGAGCCATAAATGAGGAGGTCGAGATCACTAAGGATCCTGCTCCTCCAAGGCCCGGAAACAGCGTTTATGCCGAAGATGATGAAGCGACTGAACTCACTTCTTCCGACGCATACATCATTAAAGCTCTTCTGACGGACCCTTCTCTTACAGAGAAGCTTTTTGAGGAGCCGGGTGTCATAACCTCCGGCCTGGGCAAAAGGATCGAGGATAATCTTTTCAGAACATACGGCCTGAGAGGCACATATGAGGAGAAGGACGCTTATCAGGGACTTGATCCGGAGGAGAGGCAGAAGGCCTCGGAGGCCTTGGATCAGGTGGCGCTGAACGGCAAGGAGGAGGAGGTCTTTCTGGAGAACCTGACCAGATACAGGCTGAAGAAGCTCCGTCGAAAGCAGGGCATCATAATAAACAACATAGACATAGCAGAAAACAGTGAAGTTGATCAGAGTACCATGGAAGGTCTGACCATGGAACTGATCGAAGTTGAGAATATGATAAAGGAACTGGAAGAGAGAGACAATGGCAGAAAGTAAGAAGAACAGCAAGGCGAGCAGCAAGATGGACGATCTGGATCGTGAGATCCTGAAGGAAAGAGAGGCCGAAATGGCCGCAGAGGAGGAGCCTGAGGAGGAAAAAACTCTGAGCCCCGCTGCTCAGGAAGAGAAGCAGAAAGAAGTTGTAAGCCTCATAGTTCAGAAGGCCCAGAAGTCAGGCAAGAAGATCCGTGAGGATGAGATCAATAAGATCCTTGACAGCATGGATCCTTCGGAACTTCGTCTTCCTGAGATCTACGAGGAGGTCTGGGAAAAGGGTATCGAGATCGTGGCGGATGAGGAGATCGGCGGGGTTCCCGACATACTTCCCGATGAGATCGATCTCGGGGTCGAGAAGGAAGCCTTTGCCGAGGAAGGCCTTGATTTCGATACAGACCTGGATCCTGATCAGTCTGCTTCGAAGAACCTTTCGGTGGACGATCCCGTCAGGATGTACCTGAAAGAGATCGGCAAGGTCCCTCTTCTTACAGCAGATGAGGAGATAGAACTGGCCAAGAGGATGGAGCAGGGCGACGAGGAAGCAAAGAAGAGACTATGCGAGGCGAATCTCAGACTGGTGGTATCCATCGCCAAGAGATACGTGGGAAGGGGTATGCTCCTTCTTGACCTGATCCAGGAGGGCAACCTGGGCCTCATTAAGGCCGTAGACAAGTTTGATTATACCAAAGGGTATAAATTCTCGACCTACGCCACATGGTGGATCAGACAGGCAATTACGAGGTCCATAGCCGATCAGGCCAGGACCATCAGGATCCCCGTTCACATGGTGGAGACCATCAACAAGCTGATCAGAGTCTCCAGACAGCTTCTCCAGGAGCTGGGCAGGGAGCCGACCCCGGAGGAGATAGCGGAAGAGATGGGCATCTCAGTCGAAAAGGTCAGAGAGATCCAGAAGGTGGCTCAGGAGCCTGTTTCTCTGGAAACACCCATAGGGGAAGAGGAAGATTCACATCTGGGCGACTTCATCCCCGATGAAGATGTGCCGCAGCCTGTGGAGGCGGCAGCCTTCAGCCTTCTCAAGGAGCAGCTGAACGAAGTGCTGGATACCTTGACGGAAAGAGAGCAGAAGGTGCTCAAACTGAGATTCGGCTTGGATGACGGAAGAGCAAGGACCCTGGAAGAGGTAGGAAAGGAGTTCGACGTCACCAGAGAGCGTATCAGACAGATCGAAGCCAAGGCTCTGCGAAAGCTGAGACACCCGTCAAGATCCAAGAAACTAAAGGATTATCTCGAATAATGAAAGATATTGAACTTGAAATACTCATTCAGAATACAGCGCCTCTTGATACACAGGAGGAGTGGGACAATTCCGGCTGGCAGATCAAACTGAAGCCGGAATTCTTCCGCGTCATGACTGCCCTTGAGATAAGAAGTGACGTTATAGAAGAGGCAGTGAAAGAGAGATGCGACCTTATTCTGACCCATCATCCGCTTTTTTTCGATAAGATAGGCTTAGTTGACAATAATAATTTTATTGGAAAGAATATCGTCTCTCTTATAAATCATGGGATCAGCGTGTTTTCCATACACACTCCCTACGATAAGTGCAGTGGTGGGATCAACGATTCCTTCGGAGAGATCATGGGCCTTAAGCATGTTAATACCGTGGGAGGCGGTTCGGGGGACTATTCCGAAGGATATTTGAGGTCCGGACATCTGGATTTCCCTGAAAGCCTGGACCAATTCATTGAACGTGCTTCCGGCGCTCTGGATATGCTTCCTTCTCAGTTCAGATATTCCGGTGACAGGAAGGTCATGATATCCAAGATATGCTGGTGCTGCGGTGCCGGCACCGAATTCATGGATCTTGCTCTGAAAGAAGGCTGCGACCTTTTCATATCCGGCGACCTTAAGTATCATCAGGCTCAGGCAGCCAGAGAGCAGGGGCTGAATATTCTTGATCCGGGCCACTACGGTACAGAGAAGCATTTCGGACGCTTCATGGCAGGGATGCTCAGGTCCGCCTTTCCGGAGGAGGCAGATAACGTGATCGAATCAAAAACAAATATAGATCCCTTTGCATTCTGACAGAGGGATCTGTTTTATAATCTTGATATGAGATATTCCAGACGTTCCACCCGGTGCTCCTGAGTCTTGAGTTCAAGCGGCGAGGTGAGTTTGCCGGATGCCTTTGAGTCAAGTTTTTCCTTTTCAAGTCTCAGGGCATTTTCGAGGTATTCGACGGTCAGGTCATTTCTGTACTTGAGAAGTGTCAAGGGAAACTCATTCTCTATGTCATCCGGATCCTGGTTCACAAAGCAGGCCCTCAAGCCATGCTCTGCGGTGATCACAGGCCAGATGAACCTTCCTTCCCGGGCCAGATCTTCCCGTAGAATATGAAAATCGTGGTTCCACAGCCAGTATCTCAGCCTGCCGACATGCTTTCTGGGCTGAAGTATTATCTTTTTAAAACTATGGCTCAGACTGAGATCCCGGGAGAGTATATCTATGGACAGCATGCCCCCGATACCCGCCATGACCACAGTGTCAACTTCCGAGGGCGCGAGCGCCTGAAGACCGTCACCCAGCCGGAGCTCAAAGTGCTGACCCTCGATGAATCCTGCGGGCAGATTTTTTGCGATGAAATTCCTGCATTTGTTGAGAGAGCCGCCGGAAATATCGGTCATGATCACCTTTGGCGAGCGGCCGCTTTCCAGAAGAGCGGCGGGCAGAAGCCCCGCATCGGTGCCCACGTCAGCAACGGTCTCACCGGGGGCCACAAGGTCGTATATGGTTTTTAATCTGTCGGATAAATTTATCATATCTTTATTATTATAAATAATAAATTGGACATTTTCAATGGAATCGTGTATATTAAACGGGCGCAAAAAATTCAGATCGTAAAGGAAAAGACATGTCAAACAGAACCGAAGAGATAGAAAAGAGAAGGATATTCGGAATAATTTCCCACCCGGACGCAGGCAAGACCACCCTTACGGAGAAACTGCTTCTCCATGGAGGCGCCATCCGCCAGGCCGGAACCGTGAAAGCCAGAAAGAACTCCAGATTCGCCACATCGGACTGGATGGAGATAGAAAAGCAGAGAGGCATCTCGGTAACATCTTCCGTCATGCAGTTCGACTATGCAGGAAAGGTGATCTCCATCATGGACACTCCGGGACACAACGATTTCGGCGAGGATACCTACAGGATCCTCACATCCGTGGACTCGGCGGTCATGGTCATCGACGGGGCCAAGGGAATAGAGGCACAGACCAGGAAGCTGTTTAAGGTCTGCGCCATGAGGGGGATCCCCATCTTTACATTCATAAACAAGCTGGACAGAGAGACGAAGGATGCATTCGATCTCATCCAGGAACTGGAGGACACACTGGGTATCGAATCCGTTCCGGTGACGTGGCCCATCGGGTGCGGCCTGAACTTCCAGGGGATATATGACATAATGAAGAATCAGGCGGTCCTGTACAAGGCCAGGAAGACCATCGATCTGGGAGAAGAGGGGGTATTTGGACTGGAACTTGAGGAGGACATAACCATAAACAATCTGAGGACTCTCAGGGACGAGATCGAGCTTATCCGGGGCGCGGGGAACGAACTTGACATGGATAAGGTCTTAAAGGGCAGGATGACTCCTGTGTTTTTCGGAAGCGCTCTTGCTGATTTCGGCACCGTACGGTTCCTGGAACACTTCCTTGACATGTCTCCGGCACCGGGGCCCAGAAAGGCCAGGCTGGACGGGGAGGATACCGAGGTCCTTCCTTCAGATGACATCTTCTCCGGTTTCATATTTAAGATACAGGCCAACATGAACCCCGCTCATCGTGACAGGCTGGCATTTCTCAGAATATGCTCCGGTGAATTTGAGAGAGGAATGGAGGTCAGGCTTTCAAGGACCGGAAAGCTTGTGAAGCTTGCTCAGTCCACCATGCTCATGGCCAATGAGCGTGAAAACGTGGAGTCTGCCATAGCGGGAGACGTGATCGGCATCTACGACACCGGAAACTATCAGGTGGGCGACACTCTGTCCAACTTCCGGGGTGAGCTTTTCTTTGAACCACTTCCCACATTCCCTGCGGAGATGTATTCCATGGTTTTTCCCAAGGACACCATGAAGCAGAAACAGTTCCAGAAGGGAGTTGAGCAGCTTGCAGAGGAAGGCACCGTTCAGGTCTACAGAAACGAATTTAACGACGTGATCGTGGGAGCCGTCGGACAGCTTCAGTTCGAGGTCTTCCAGTACAGACTGGAAAATGAATATAACGCAAAAGTCAGAATGGACCGTCTGGACATGACAGTTGCCAGGTGGCTGGGCGAAGGGCAGGATACAGACCGGATCAGGAACATGCTGGATTCAAGACAGATGCTGGTCTTCGACAGGATGAAGCGGCCGCTTCTTCTTTTCGCCAACAACTTTACCATGAACTATTTCATGGAGAAACACGGGGACGTGGAGCTGATCGAGCCCGTGAACGTTAAGAGCACCTTGTAAGTAAGGTGCTTTTTTTCTGAGAAAACCTGTCCGGGAAGGTCTGTCAGAGGTCAGGATCTGTCAAAGCAAAACAACAACCCCTGAATAAGGGGTTGGGTCTGGTCCGGCTGTAAGCCGGGTTCTGTATTAGACGATCATCTATCTGGACCGTACATTGCTGCACGGCTCAAGCGACCTACCTCTCGGAGGTGACGAGCAGCCACCTTTAGCCCTGTTTGGTCTTGCTCCGGGTGGGGTTTACAAGGCCGCCCCGTCTCCGGGACGCCGGTGAGCTCTTACCTCGCCATTTCAACCTTACCACAGCCTGACTGTT